>CAMYEY010000074.1 GCA_947254895.1 uncultured Clostridia bacterium | reverse complement strand
CTGTCTTGACTTCACGGACGTCGTCCTTAAAGCGACGGAGTGAAGAAATTTTGCCCTCATGGACAACTACACCATCTCGGACAATCCTAACTTCGGCTGACCTGGATACAATACCATCGGTCACATAACAACCTGCGATCGTCCCGATGCCGGACACGTTAAAGGTTTCTCTAACCTGGGCATGACCCAAGATGACTTCTTTAAACTTAGGATCCAGCATACCTTTCATGGCATCTTCAATATCGTTAATAGCATCATAGATGACCCTGTACATGCGGAGGTCAACTCCCAGCTGGTCAGCCATATCCTGGACACCCGCTGCCGGTCTGACGTTAAAGCCGATGATAACGGCATCAGAAACCTCGGCAAGGCGGACGTCACTTTCAGTGATCGCGCCGACAGCTCCATGGATAACCTCAATCTTAACTTCATCGTTAGATAGCTTTTCCAGAGACTGCTTAACTGCCTCTACACTGCCTTGGACGTCACCCTTAACAATGAGGTTAAAGTCTTTGACATTCCCTTCTTCAATCTGGGCAAAGAGATTATCCAGCGACATTCTTTTGGTCTTGCGAAGTTGGGCTTCCCTTTCCTCTGTCTGTCTACGAGCAGCCAAGCTACGGGCAACTTTTTCATCTGTGACCTGGTAGAAAATCTCTCCACTTTCCGGTACGTCGGGCAGACCCAGGATTTCCACAGGCATAGAAGGCCCGGCTTCCTTGACCTGTTCACCCCGGTCATTGGTCATGGCTCTGACATTACCAATGATCGAACCAACCACAACGGTATCTCCCACTCTGAGAGTTCCCCTCTGGACCAAGATTGTAGCTACAGGGCCCCTGCCCCGGTCAAGTTTAGACTCGATAACGGTACCCTTGGCTTGGCGGTCAGGGTTGGCCTTAAGCTCTAAAACGTCAGCTGTAAGAATAACCATATCCAGCAGCTCGTCCATATTTTGGCCGGTCTTAGCTGATACCTCAACCATGGTGGTCTGTCCACCCCAATCTTCGGACAAGAGGCCGTGCTGGGCTAATTCTTGTTTTACCCTGTCAATATTGATACCCGGCTTATCAACCTTGTTGATAGCCACAATAATTTCTGTTTTAGCAGCCCGAGCATGGTTGATCGCTTCAACAGTCTGCGGCATGACACCGTCATCAGCGGCAACAACCAGAATAGCAATATCCGTAACTTGAGCCCCCCGAGCCCGCATGGTCGTAAAGGCTTCGTGGCCCGGCGTATCCAGGAAAGTAATGGTCCTGCCACCCACATCCACCGTGTAAGCGCCGATATGCTGGGTGATTCCACCAGCCTCACCAGCTGTAACCTTAGCTTTTCTGATATAGTCGAGGATTGAAGTTTTACCATGGTCAACGTGACCCATAACAACAACCACCGGCGGCCTTGGCTTAAGATCCGCCTCATCATCCTCTGAGTCGTCAAAGAGAATATCCTCTTCAGTTAACTCAACAATTTTTTCTGATTTTATGCCAAAGTCATTTGCCACAACTTCTGCTGTATCATAGTCCAACTCTTGGTTGACTGTAGCCATGACGCCATAGCCCATCAACTTGGCGATAACCTCAGCAGTAGTCTTTTTCAGCAGCTCAGCCAACTCGCGCACAGTCAAGCTTTCAGGTAACTTAACCTCTGTCAACTTGGCCACAGGCCGCCTTGGCTTTTCCTTGTTCTGCCGCCTACTCTGCCTGAGTTTTTCCTGCTCAAAGGATCGGTTCTGGTCTTCCCGTCTCCGGTTATAGTCGATATGTTTGCGCCCTCTGGCACCTACCGCCCGCTTGTCATGTTGTTTTCTGAAATCATCCTTGGTGTTATCCGTCAGGTCCGTATTGAGTTGACCATCATAGCGGGGATCATGTTTTTTCTGTCTAGGCGACCGGCTGAAGCGGGGTGCCTCATCCCTATCCTTGTCTTGAACAAAGTCCCTGCCTCCAATCGGCCTACGCCTGTCAGAAGGTCCTCTCGATTGACCAAAGGAGGGCCTCCCTTGACCAAATCCGGACCGTCCCTGGTCTGACCTAAAGCCAGTACCCGCGGGCCTGCCTGTTCTCCGGTCGACCATGGGAGCTTGCCGGTCTTTGCCGACGTAAGACCCCTTCTGGGGACGAATCCTCGGCCCCTTAAAGCTGGACTCAGAGACACCCTGGTCAACCAAAACCTTTTTCTTGGGGGGCGCGGTTGCAGTAGCGACTTCTTTTGTCTCTGCCGCTGCCGGCCGGCCAGCAGCCTGACCACCTTGGCTGGGAACCTGGTCGTTCACTGTTTTTACTTGGTCAGGGCTCGTTACGGTTTTATCCTGGACTTGGTCAGCCTTGAGGCTAGTCTGAGCCTTAGGTTCTTGCTGAGCAACTATCTCTGTAGGCTGACTATCAGACTTGCTTGTCCCAACCTGCTCTTGTCCATCGGTCCGGGCCGGACTGGGGGCAGCCGGTGTTTTTGACTCTTCAGCTTTAGGCTTTTGAACCGAACTAGCAACCTTATCTACTGTCTTAGCAGGAGTTTCTTTAAGGTCAACCTGGGCCGAAGTATCAGCTACTTGTGGGGCTTCTTGCTTGGTTTCGGCCGCATCGTCAGCTTTCTTAGCCGGAACCTTTTTGACAACCTTAACAACACCGGTTATCGCTTTACCTGAAATCCCCTGCATGCTGATTTTGGGACCTTCAGCCTTCCTTTTGCGGGAGCTGGACGGCTTGTTCGTTTTGCCCTTAGTCTCTCCATCGGCTGACTTGTTTTCAGCGAGATCCTTGTCGGCTCCGGTCTGTCCTTGTTCAGCCTTGCCTTCAGGAGCTTGATCCTGCTTAGCTTTTTCCTGGGCAGCAAGGACACTTTCATGTTTATCCCTATCCGTTTCTCGGATAAAACCTGCCCGCAAGTCCGAATCTGCGTCTCTTCTGTATTGCGCCATATAATCTCCTATCTCCTCGCCTAAGCCTCGTCAGGCCCATTTTCCTCTTGACCTAATTCAGGATCTACACCGTCATTTATCTCTTGGTCCGACTCCAAAGGATTTTCCTCTGCACTGGACTCTTCATCCTCATCTACAAGTTTGTCCAAGCTGGCAAAAGCCTGGTCAATAATATTGAGGTCCAGGTCATTTTGATCCTGGTCATCTCCATCAATATAATCCGGGTGGTCAGACAGGGCTGAATCAAAACGGGACATCAATTCTTGTTCCGCTTCCTCACGCTGCTGACTCTCACTCTTTATATCAATCTTCCAACCGGTGAGTCTTGCTGCCAGTCTCGCATTTTGTCCTGACCTTCCTATGGCCAAAGATAACTGGTGGTCAGGTACCACAACCCTAGCTGAACCATCATCATAGGTAATCACTCGAACGACCTTGGCCGGACTCAGGGCATGGCTGATAAAAATAGCCGGATCCTGGTCCCACTCGACAATATCGATTTTTTCGCCGTTTAATTCATCAATGACATTTTGCACCCGCATGCCTCTTTGGCCAACACAAGAACCGACGGCATCGACATTAGGATCATCTGAACGTACAGAGATCTTTGTCCGGGAACCGGCTTCCCTGGCTATGGTCACGATCTCAACAACATTATTCAAAATTTCAGGCACCTCTTGCTCAAAAAGGCGGCGAACAAAGTCCGGGTGAGAACGGGAAACCAAGACCATAGGACGGCCATGTCTCTCATCAACTCTTAGGATATAAAAACGCATTTTTTGGTTAAAGTCGTAGTTATCCAGGCGGGACTGCTCATTACGACTCAAGACCGCCTCAGCCCGTCCGATATCAACAATAACCTCGCGCCTATCTTTTCTTTGAACGATTCCATAGGCAAGCTGGCCGATCCTGTTGCTAAATTCCCGGTGGATCCGCTCTTTTTCAGCCTGAGCTAAACGTTGAGTAATAACGCTCTTGGACTGTTGGGCTGCCAGGCGGCCAAAGTCTTGGGGACTAAGCTGGAACTCCAAAACGTCGCCAATCTCAAAATCTTCAGACAGGGTTTTAGCATCCTCAAGAGAAACTTCCTCATTGGGGTCCACCACCTCTGCCACAACTGTCCTGGTCACAAAGACTCGCATCTCCCCAGTTTCAGGGTTTAATTCGGCTCTGACATTATCGGTCGACTTAGGGTTAAATTCCCGTTTATAGGCCGCTACCAAGGCTTCCTCTACAAAACTATAAAGTTCTTCTTCCTCTATTCCCCGCTCTTTTGCCAACAAACGTAAGGACTCAATCAATTCAGCATTCATCCCTTGCCTTCTCCTTCTACATTTCTATATAGATATAAATCTTATTTTACTTATTTTTCGATTTTTAATTAAAGCGAATAGCCCGAACCACTTTGGCTACATCTTTGAGGTCAAAGACCAGGTCCTGGCCCGTGTGCTCATCTTTGATCCGCAAGCCGGCCTCATCACCGCCACAGAGCTCACCTGAAAAAAGCTTCTTGCCCTCATGCTTTTGGTAAAGCTTTACCTCTACCAGCTCGCCCCGGTAAAGTTCAAAATCCTGGCTGGTGGTCAAGGGTCTTTCTAAGCCGGGAGAGGAAACCTCAAAAAAGTCGTGGTCTTTGAGGCCAAGCTCCTCTTCGATCACCGGATCAAACTGCTCGTTGATCGTGGCACATTCATCAATGCTGATCCCACCCGGTTTATCAACCAGGAGCCGCAAAAACAATTTGCCATTCTCTCTCCGGTAAACGACATCCACCAGAACAAAGCCGCGGTCTTGCAACCTGTCCCTAAGGGCTTGGTAGACTTTTTCTTCTACTGTATTTCTCTTGCTCATAACATCCTTTTTTACCCTTCAGCTGACCAATTACAGGGTCCTAAATCCAGGGGCTTTACTTCAGATTAATTTTCTCTCTAAAAACAAAGAGTGGGCACGCCCACTCTTTTCCAGAAAAGCTCTGATTTCCTCAATACTATACCAAGTCAGCCGGATATTTGCAAATTTTTTAGGCACTTGAGGTCCAGTAAAAAGATGACCGGATAGTACTTTTCCGCGACATAGAAAAGATCAGACTAGCGACATCCCTGTCACCAGCCTGATCTCATTGCTCTCAAAAAGACTCTGAGTGCTCACACTTTCCGGCTTAGCTACTTGGCAATCTCCCGGCTTAATTCTTCTTCCAGCTTGAGTGAATCGCACTCAAAATCCAGCTTGTAGACAGAACCGTCGGTCTTAAAGTGTAGAATTGAAGGAACAGTTGGGCACTCATGCTCATCCCGGAAAGCCTTGAGGTCCGGTCTCAAGTCCGTATCTTCACTGTTGAGATAGTAAACCGTCAGCTTAGCTTCTTGGGCCAGTTTGTGGAAGGTGGGTATAATGTGCCTACACCAAGGACAGGTAACCCGGCCGATGTAGAGGTAAAAATCTTCACCGCTGGCCTGTTTAGCCTTGACCCCACTAACAGAAAGAGGAGTCAATTGGTCTGTGAGGCTGTAGTATTCTATATAGGATTTTTCCCTGTCCTCATCGCTTTCGATTTCCATAATTGCTGACTCTCCTCCATTCTCCGCTTGAGGTTCGGAGGTCGCTGCCTGGCCTGTTTCGCTTGCAGCTTCCCCACTCGCTTGAGTATCTGCAGCAGGCGTTGCATCCTGGTCTTTTGCGGTTTCTGTAGCTTCTGCAGCCGGCTCCGTTTTCTGCTCATCGGCCTGCTTAGAGCAAGCTCCGAGCAAGAGGCAGAGACTCAAAACAAAAATGATTAGATACTTTTTCATGATATTTTCCTCCAGCAAATTACCTGGTCGGCTTATATTCTAAGAAGTCGCCTTTGTCCTTTAACAGTTGGTCAATCTCCTTATCAGGAATCCTTTTCAGGTAAAGGTTGGCCCGGATGGTCACATCCTCCTCCCTACAGGTTGAAAGGACCATGTATTCGCTTTTTTCATCGATCACAAAATGATCGCTGGTAACACTAGCTGTCTTTGACACCTCGGTCAGAAGTTCTTTAAAGTCCGCATCATCTTTAAAATCTGTCTGGTAAAAGGCCGTGGTCTCCGGCACGATGCAGAAGAACATCACTTCATAGAAAATTCGGCCATTCGGGGTCTGGACAACACAGTAAGGATGGTCGTCCATAAATTTAGTATCAGAATAAAAATTGACGTCGTTAAACATCCTATGGTCTTCGACCTTACTGCCCCTGGCGTGGCCAAACAGCCAAGTCAAGCGGTTATCAAAGTCAGGCTTATTGTCCATATCCATAAAAACAGTTCCCATAAAGGGTTGCTGGCCACCATCAAAGGTTGTATTGAGGTATTTTTCATTATCCTTGGTCTGAACCACCGGCTCATCCAGCTGGCTACCCGGGATATAGATATAGGCTACTGTTTCCGGGTTGATAGCCTTGAGGTCAGCAAATTTTTTCTGGAGTTCTTCCTTTTTAGGATCCTCCCACTTAAAGTCATCAGTCTTCTCCGTTTCCTTTACCTCTAGTTTTTGTTGAGAAAGGCCCGATTCATCTACAGAGCTGCTTGCAGCCGGATTATCATCTGCCGTGTTACCAGATTTAATCTGGGTAAAATAAAACAAGACACCAACTGTTAGTACTAGAACAACAGCAATAGCAATTATCCCGCCTATAAAATTCTTTTTCAAAGTATGCTCTCCTTTGTGTTCATAAAATAATTAATAATTATTTGTCATAGTCAATGAGCTAAGTGTGTTTCATTCCGAACAAGCTTTGATGCCTGTCCATTCCACCCACCCCAGCCAGGTAACTTCTGATAATTATAATACATTTTCTCCATAATGTAATTGTTGATTTTTGACGAAATTACCTAAAGGCCCGGCCCTTAATCTAACCTTATGGTGGAAAATGGTGGGAAGTCCACTTTACCTATAAATGGATCTCCGTGTGGCCTTAGCTTTGGGGTGGTCAGGTGGTTTTGGTTTGCTCTGAGCTGGCGGTTTTAGCAAGATGGTAATTTTTATTTTGTTACCGTCTTTACCTTCTGGCCATCCAAGCTTCACCCTTGGAGGTTTTAGCAAGACGGTAACTTTTATTTTATTACGATCTTTGATTTTGAACCGGTTTGGCCTTAGCTGTGGTAATTATAATAAGATGGTAATTTTCTATTTGTTACCATC
>CAMYEY010000073.1 GCA_947254895.1 uncultured Clostridia bacterium | reverse complement strand
GAGCCATTCCTTGGCCGGATAAATCAAAATAGTATCCAGACGGCCAATCGACCGCTGGCTATCAATATCAAACTCTCGGATGTCTTCCAGTTCAGTGTCAAAAAAAGACAGGCGGATCCCTCGGGCAGTCGAACTGCGACCGGCCTCCGCCAGACCAATGTCTAAAAGGTCACCCCGGACAGCATATTGACCGGCCACTTCTATTTGATTGACCCTTTCATACCCCAGTTCATTGAGGTCGGCTTGGATCCGGGCCAGGTCGTAGTCTTTACCCAGAACAAATTCTCGGCACTTTTCTTGAAAAAATTCTCTCTTGGGATAAAGGTCAAGCATAGACCGGGCCGTTGCAATAACCAGGCAAGGCTGGCCGGCCAGCCAGTTGCTCAAGATTGCCAGGCCTTGCAGCTCAAGCTCTCGACTGGCTGCTAGCACATCTGTAAAGACCAATTCTCTGGCAGGTAAAATATAGGCAGGTAGGTCGGATAGGGCCTGCCAGATAGCCTGGTATTGGCGGGCTTTAAGTTCATCCGCTACCAACAGCAGGGCCGGCCGGCCGAAGTCACGGAGAACCGGGGCCAAGAGGGCCAATTCTGCCGTTTCATTGAGACCTACCACCTGTAAGGGCTTCTTTCCCAGGCCAGAGTAAAAATCCCTAACCAGGGGGTCTTGAGCCAGATTTTCCCCAAGCTGGTCCAAAATGTCGGCCGGATCTAAAGACTTACTAGACTTATCCTTTTCCAAAGCTGCCTACTGCCTCCTAAACCCCATTGAGCCGGTTCATGGCCAGGTCGAGTCCAGACTCTAAAAAAATCTCCACAGCATCAGCCGCCTTGCAGAGGCCGTCGTAGATTTGCTTTTCTTCAGACTTGGGAAAGGTTTGTAAGACATAGTCGGCTATATCGATCCGGTCAGGCTCCGGGCCAATCCCCACCCGGATACGAGGAAAGCGGTCAGAAGAAAGCTGGCGGACCAGGGACTTCATTCCATTATGAGAACCCGCACTCCCCCAGGGCCTGATCCTAATCATACCTGTGGAAATATCAATGTCATCGTAGATAACCAGGACATTTTCGACCGGTATTTTATAAAAATCAACTGCCTCCCGGACGCTCTCACCGCTGAGGTTCATATAGGTCTGAGGGGCTAAAAAGAGGACTTTTTTACCGGCCAAACGGCTTTCTCCCAAAAGTCCCTTAAATTTAATCTTGCTAATCTTAAAATGGTGGCGCTGGCTCAAAATTTCCAGGACCATAAAACCACAATTATGCCGGGTTCTATCATATTTTTTCCCCGGATTCCCAAGTCCCACCACCAGGTAGGTATTATTATCTACTGCTCCTGCTGTCACAGCCTATCCTCCTTTAGCCGAAAAGAGACCCTAAGGTCTACTGTTAGATCTGCATCCAGTCAGATAGGTCATAACGCCTAGCGACCTGGATCAGGTAATCTTCCCCTACTTTCGCCTGTATGCCCGCCAAGGCCTGAACTGAGGCTAATTCCGCTATAGCCGGGTGGTTATTTTCACGAGACAAGTGGCAGAGGGTAATCTGTTCAGCTCCGGCTTCCACCAGGCGACAAAGTCCTTCTCCACACTGGAGATTAGACAAGTGACCCTGGCCATTGCGAATCCTCTGCTTGAGTGGCCAGGGGTAGGGTCCGGAATTTAAGAGGTCCGGATCATAGTTAGACTCTAAAAAGAGGAGGCGACTCCCCTCGATCTTAGCCATCACCTCAGGGGTAATCTGACCGATATCCGTGCAAACGGTAATATCCCCCTGAGCCGTCATAAAGCGGTAGCCTAGGGTTTCCGGAGCATCGTGGGGAACTAAAAACGACCTGATAGACTGGTCCTTAATCAAAAACTCCGTCTCCGGTTCAATGATATGGATAAGGCTTGGATCAAATTTACCCAAACGAGGCAAAATAGCTTCAAAAACCTTTTGACTGATGTAAACCGGGATTTTATAGCGGCGGAGAACAACCCCCAGACCGGAGACATGGTCGCTGTGTTCATGGGTAATCAGGATACCATCAATAGCAGCCGGACTTTCTCCGGCTTCCGCCAGGGCTAGGAGTAAATTTTTACCATTAATACCACAGTCAACCAAAAAACAGGCATCGCCATTTTTGATAAGACTGGCGTTACCGCTACTACCTGATCTTAAAGCTATACCACCGACCATGGCTGATTATTCCACCTGGATCTGTGCCCCAAGCGACCGTAGCTTTTCAACAAAGTTTTCATAGCCCCGTTCGATCGCGTAGACATTGGTTACCGTGGTTGTTCCCTCGGCTACCAGGCCTGCCGTAACAAGAGCTGCTCCGGCTCTGAGGTCTCTGGCATACACGGTTGCTCCGTGTAGCCGCGAACCTTGGACAACCGCCAACTTACCTGAGGTAACAATATTGGCCCCCATGGCTTGGAGGTCCGGTATATATTGGAAACGATTTTCCCAAACACTTTCAATCATCCGGCCTGTCCCATCAGCTGCCGTCAGTAAGGTCGTAGCCTGGGGCTGGAGGTCTGTAGGGAAACCGGGATAGGGCATGGTTTTAAAGCTGACAGCCTTGAGGTCATTATCGGGAAGCATAGCCACCCGGATGGAGTCGTCGCCCTCTTCTACCAGAGCCCCCATCTCAATCAGCTTAGCGGTCAGAGGTTCCATATGCTTGGGAATCAGGTTGGTGCAGGTAATGTCACCATGGCTGATCGCCGCCATGATCATATAAGTTCCGGCCTCAATCTGGTCAGGGATAATGGTATAGGACCTTTTGGCCTCCAGGTAGGGCTTGCCGATAATTTTGATGACATCCGTTCCGGCTCCTCTGATATCAGCCCCCATAGTGTTGAGGAAGTTGGCGACGTCGACGATATGAGGCTCTTTGGCTGCATTGTTAATCACAGTCACGCCCTCAGCCTTAACCGCTGCCAACATGATATTGATGGTCGCCCCTACACTGACCATATCCAGGAAAACTCCGGCTCCTTTGAGGTGGTTTGTCTCCAGGGAGATAATCCCTCCATCTTCTTCAAGCTCACCACAGCCCAAGGCCTGAAAACCCTTGATATGAAGGTCGATCGGCCGTGAACCGAAATCACACCCGCCCGGCATCA
Source organism: uncultured Clostridia bacterium (assembly GCA_947254895.1). Lineage (GTDB taxonomy): Bacteria > Bacillota > Clostridia > Saccharofermentanales > DTU023 > UBA5436. Next base: position 4,045 of record CAMYEY010000073.1, on the reverse strand, counting down.
AGAGGGTTACCTTGTTAAAGCGTGCCAAAAAAGCTCCCAAAAGATAGTAAGAGCCTCTGATTTTAGAAATTTTATCTGAAATGGCGATATGGGAGTGAACCTCTCGGGGATCAAACAAGACATCACTCTCATTGACCCAGTCAATCTTCGCCCCAAGTTCTTGGCAAATATCCAACAATAAACTGATATCCTTAATCTTGGGCAGGTTTTCGATCATGCAGACATCGTCCAAAACCATCGCCGCTGCGATAATACCTAGAGCGGCATTCTTCGAACCGCTGATTTGGACACTTCCCTTGAGGGGAGTCCCACCTTGAATAATATATCGATTGGCCAATTTATTTCACCTATATTTGACTTAATATCTATTTTCAATGACCTGTAAAATCCGCTTCAGGTCAGCCTGTTGTAAACTTTTCCATTGTGCCATAATCCCCAGCTCCTTCGCAAGTTTTTCCAGGTCTTGCTCAGCCGCCTTGGTCATAACATTGGAGCAACTATCGTTCTCCACCAGCTCATAAAGAGCCCGCCGCATCAATTTTTTGATGCCAGGTAGAAAGACCGTAAACTCACTCCCCTGGCCAGGCTCACTCTTAAGATCAAGCTGGCCCTGGTGGAGGTCCACAAGCTCTTTAACGATCGAAAGACCAAGGCCTGTTCCCCCATGCTGACGGGATCCGGTCACATCAACCCGATAAAAGCGTTTAAAGATATTCTCCTGAGCCTCCACCGGTATACCAATTCCATTATCTACCACTTTAACGTAAACTTCGTCAATTAAAGCCCCTACATATACCTTAACTTCACCAAATTCGCCGGTATATTTAATGGCATTACCGACTATATTCATGATGATCCGCTCAAAGGCTGAAACGTCAATATAGGCTAAGACCTTATCCGATACGGCATAAGACGAAATATCAATCTTTTTAGCATCAGCCTCTGTGTAGAGCCTTTCCAGGCAAATCCTAACAACCGGCATGAGCTCCCGCTTTTCTACCTTGGTATAGAGGGCCCTGCCATCAATCCTGGACAAGAGGAGGAGGTCATTGATCAAATTTTCCATCCTGATAGAACCCTGGTAGAGGCGGTCCAGGTCTTTTTTGATAGCCTCCTTGGATTTCTCATCAATCCCCCAATCCAAGAGGGACTCACTATAGGACTTAATCATGGTCAAAGGAGTTTTCAGCTCGTGGGAAACATTGGCCACAAACTCCTTTCTCTGCTGCTCAGCCTTAACCTGCTGGCTGATATCCTGAACAACTACGATATGGGCAGGCTTAGTCTGTCGCCCCAACTTTTTTTCATTAACCGATAAATGGTAGTGGTGATCCCCATCAAGGAGGGTCAACTCAGTCGTCTTTTTACCCAGAAGAAGGTTAGCCTGCATGGTCTGATCTTTGTCATAGACATCTAAGAACTGTTGAAAACTATGGGGAATTTCAGACAACATCTGAGAGGCCGCATCATTAGAAAGAAGGAGAACGCCGTCCCCGCTGTAAGCCAAAACCCCCATACTAAGCGAAGCCAGCACCATCTGGGACTCAGACTGCCGCATGGCCATCCGCTCTAAAGCCCTACGGACCTCTCGACCTTCATTTTTTTGTTTTTTGAGAAAATAGGACCTGGCCAGATAAAGACAAATCCCTGCTGTGATGACAACACTAAACAGAATGGCAAGTATTAGTTTAGACATCGCACCGCTTTTGGTTATTTCCCCACTTCTTTATTAAAGTAGTAGCCAACCCCCCGTTTAGTGAGGATATACTGGTAATCGTCCTGGTTAGGTTCGAGTTTTTCCCGGGTCCTCCGGATGGTCACATCTACCGTACGGACATCACCAAAGTACTCATAGCCCCATACTTTTTCCAAGAGGGTCTCCCTAGAAAAAACCTGGCCGGCATTTTGGGCAAGAAAGAGGACTAGTTCATACTCCCTCAGGGTTAAGTTCAAAACTTCATCTCCCAAGCTGATTTCATAGGCCTTGGGATTGATCTTCAAATCACCAAACTCTAAGACGGCATCTTCTTCTTGGTTACTATTATCCGTTACATGAGACCTACGGAGGAGGGCCTTGACCCTAGCCATGACCTCTCTAACACTAAAAGGCTTAACAATATAGTCATCTGCCCCCAGCTCCAAGCCAAGGACCTTATCGATTTCTTCTGACTTAGCAGTCAGCATGATAATCGGCACAAGGCTGTCTTTACGCAACTTGCGGCAGACATCAAAGCCATCCAATTTAGGTAGCATACAATCAAGCAAGATCAGGTCAGGATTTTCAGAATAAGCCATATCCAAAGCCTCTCTGCCATCGTAAGCAGCCACCGTCAGATAGCCTTCCCTCTCTAAATTTTCTTGGAGAATATCTACAATGCTTTGTTCATCATCGACAATTAAAATCTTTGAAGGCATACGTAAGTCCCACTTCCTTTTGATTGTTACAATTATAGCATAATGACTAAGTTTTTGTTACAAAGTCCTTGCTGGGGTTGGTTGGGGCGGCTCTGGTGGCTCTCCTAGCTCCCACGGCTCTCCTGGCAGGAAAGTTAATTAGAATTGCCTGAGGTGGTTCCCTCTGGATTAGCTGGTCAAAAAATTAAGATGGTAAGGATTTGAAAGTTACCGTCTTACGATTGTAGCCAGAATCATGGCTTGACTGGTTGAAAAAGAAAGATGGTAACAAATTTAAAGTTACCGTCTTGTTAGAATCGCCAGAGGCAAGGCCAAAGCCAGAGGTCAGCTTCGCAGTGCTTTCACAGTGCTACCTTTCAATTCAATCGACAAGCCCATTGTGCCGGTCTGTAAAATCTACTACAGCACAGTAAATAATCGGTCTAGCTTTTAACTTCTTTATGTATCCGGCTTTCTCCATCTTGGCCAGATATTTTTTCGTTTCACTTACATTTTGCTTGTTAGCCTTGATAAAATCTAAAATTTCTTTTTGACTGATCCCGCTGTTATTAGCAAAGATTTGATTCTGAGCAAAAATAAAGCCAAGATTTTGGGCCACTTCAGAGGCAAAAAAAGTGTTCGCATGTATTTCCTCCAAAGCCTGATCCAGCAGGTCTAAATTATTTCTAATTTGATCTAAAATATCTTGCTGACCTGCTATCAAGATATTGAGCATCGTGTCTACAAAATAATTCAACTCTCCCCTGTTCCCATCTGAAGATGTTTTTTGAAAGGCTTGATAATAATCGTTCATTAAAATCTTGGCCCCTCTTGAAAATGCTAAGGCTGACAAGGAGCTGAGCTCTTGAGCTAAAAATTGACTGCATAAGAATCTACCAAGCCGCCCATTGCCATCGTAAAAAGGGTGGATATACTCAAAATAGTAATGATGTATCATGATTTTCAACAAACTCGGAAGAGAAGATGACCGTCTGAAATGCAACAAATTTTGCAGGCATTCACTAATCTTGTCTTCTCCTGTAAGACCTTGATGAACGATTTCACCCGTCGCCGTGTTTTTCTTTTGGATATAGACCGGATTTTTTCTAAAAAGTTTACCATCAGGTTGATTTTGCTGATCTATTTCATTTTCCAGCAAAAAATCATAGCTTGCTCTTAAGTCCTCTAAGCTTTCCGGAACAGAAAAATCTGCATATAAAATGGAATAGTAAGACTTCAACATACTGAGCATCCTCGCATCCTCAATATGCCGCTTGTTTTCTAGTTCCCTTGCCGTCTGAAAGAGTTCCGCTTTTGTGCTTTGCACTCCCTCCAAATCATTTGTACTTTGTAGTTCACTGACGATCAAATCGGTCATTAAACTTTGCAAGGCAACCGGAGGCAAGTCCTGAGATGTTTCCAAAATAGACTTATCAAGCTTGAAAACCTGTTCGATTTTATTGGCGTATATGGAATTGAAAACATAATAAAGCTCATATTTTGTTTTTTTATGAGAGCTGAGAATGGTTAATCCGCTTCTGACGGTTGCCTCAAAATCATATCTACTCTGATAAGTTACTTCATGTTTATTTTTATCTACGTAATAAAGCTTAAATAAATAATCCATGGAAAGCTCCCTTCCGGTTAGATA
>CAMYEY010000072.1 GCA_947254895.1 uncultured Clostridia bacterium | reverse complement strand
AAAAACAGGCTTTACAAGAAAAAAACCAGGTGATACAATTGTCAACTGTAGCCCTGGGATAAGGCTCAGGTGTTACTGTGCTCAAAAATAATTGAGTTATTACTGAATGAAAGGAGGAAGATAGATGCCTACATTTAACCAGCTGGTCAGAAAAGGTCGTTCGGTCAAGACTGACAAATCCGCTTCTCCGGCCTTGGGATATGGAATGAACTCGCTCAAGGGTCGCACATCCTCATACGAGTCACCCCAAAAACGTGGTGTTTGCACATCTGTAAAAACCACAACCCCAAAGAAGCCGAATTCTGCACTGCGTAAAGTAGCCAGGGTTCGCTTGACAAACCAAATGGAAGTATCCGCTTACATACCGGGTATTGGCCACAATCTCCAAGAACACAGTGTTGTTTTGATTCGTGGTGGACGTGTCAAGGACCTGCCGGGTGTTCGTTACCATATTATTCGTGGAACATTAGACACTGCGGGAGTTACAGATCGTAAACAAGGTCGCTCAAAATACGGAGCGAAGAGACCAAAATCCGCAAAATAATGCGGTAGATCGGTTGGACAATCTAGTTGCAAGAGAAGGTACTGTTTTCCTCTTTAATCTGCTCGGCTAATCGGCTGAGCGTATAAAGAAATCAGGTCTTTCTTGCCGGACACGTTCCAAACCGTGAGTACCTGTGATTTCGGTAATTCCGTAGATCATGAAAGGAGGGAAGTAAAGTGCCAAGAAAAGGCCATGTAGCAAAAAGAGAGATTCTGCCAGATCCGGAATATCATGATTTAAAAGTTGCTAAACTGATTAACATGATTATGCTGGACGGCAAGAAGTCACTAGCTCAAAAAATTGTCTATTCAGCCTTTGATACGATCAAAGAAAGAACAGACCAAGAACCCATTGAAGTTTTTTATAAAGCTTTAGAAAACGTAATGCCCATGCTTGAGGTCAAGGCTAGACGGGTTGGTGGTTCAAACTACCAAGTTCCCGTTGAGGTTAGACCAGAGAGACGGCAAACTTTAGCTCTGCGTTGGCTGGTTGGAGCTGCTCGTTCACGCAATGAACGGACAATTGCAGACCGTTTAGCTAACGAGATCTTAGATGCCAATAACAGCACCGGGCAAGCATATAGGAAAAAAGAAGAGATGCACCGTATGGCAGAAGCCAACCGTGCTTTCGCCCACTATAGGTGGTAAGTAGACAAAGGGAGGAAATAAACTGCATGCCCAGAGATTTCTCGTTAGAAAACACTCGAAACATAGGCATAATGGCACATATAGACGCCGGCAAAACAACCACGACTGAGCGTATTCTTTACTATTCAGGCAAGATCCATAAGATTGGTGAAACCCATGAAGGTGCCGCTACTATGGACTGGATGGAACAAGAACAGGAGCGTGGTATCACGATTACATCGGCTGCCACAACTGCCCAGTGGAAAGGCAAGAGAATCAACATCATTGATACCCCGGGTCACGTTGACTTTACGGTTGAGGTTGAAAGGTCTCTGCGTGTGTTGGATGGCGCCGTAACAGTTTTCTGTGCTAAGAGCGGCGTTGAGCCTCAGACTGAAACAGTTTGGAGACAGGCTGACACCTATGGTGTTCCCAGAATGGCTTACGTCAACAAGATGGATATCACCGGAGCAGATTTCTTCAATGTTGTCCAAATGATGAAGGACAGGTTAGGAGCTAATCCGGTACCCATTCAGTTACCGATCGGCAAGGAAGATGGCTTTTTAGGAATCATTGACTTAATGGAGATGAACGCTGTTGAGTATGGTGATGACCTGGGAACCCAAATTGAGATCATTGAAATTCCTGAAGATATGAGGGAAGAAGCTGAACTCTACCGTGATCAGATGATTGAAGCTATAGCCGAAAATGATGAGGCTATAGAAGAAAAATATCTGATGGAAGAAGAGATCAGCATCGATGAACTTAAGGCAGCCTTGCGCCGAGCTACCGTGGCAACCAAGATTGTTCCGGTGGTTTGCGGTACCTCTTACAAGAACAAGGGTGTACAAAAATTGCTTGATGCAATTGTTGACTACATGCCGTCACCTTTGGACATTCCATCCATCGAGGGCCATGATCCGGCTACGGGCGAAGTGATTGAACGTCACTCTAGCGATGAGGAACCATTCTCAGCTCTGGCCTTTAAGATCATGACAGACCCCTATGTAGGTAAGCTGTGCTTCTTCAGAGTATATTCAGGAACCCTGGATGCTGGTTCCTATGTCTACAACTCTGTTAAGGAGAAAAAGGAGCGGGTTGGCCGTATCCTCTTGATGCATGCTAACCACCGTGAGGAAATCGAAAGAGTTTACTCAGGTGATATCGCTGCCGCAGTCGGTCTGAAGAATACATCTACCGGTGACTCACTCTGTGACGAAAATCAGCCTGTAATCTTAGAGTCGATGGACTTCCCCGAGCCTGTCTTGTCGGTTGCTATCGAGCCAAAATCTAAGGCTTCTCAGGAAAAACTGATCACAGCTTTGACTAAATTAGCTGAAGAAGACCCGACCTTTAAAACCAGGACAGATCCGGAGACCGGCCAAACCTTAATTTCAGGTATGGGTGAGCTCCACTTGGACATTATCGTTGACCGTCTCTTCCGTGAATTCAAGGTTGAGGCAAATGTCGGCGAACCCCAGGTTGCTTACCGTGAAACCATTACCAAGCCGGTTGAGGTTGAAGGTAAGTTTGTTAGACAGTCCGGTGGTCGCGGCCAGTATGGTCACTGTGTGGTTCAGTTTGAGCCCCTACCTGCTGATGAAAACTATGAGTTCGTCGATAAGGTTGTCGGTGGAACCGTACCGAGAGAGTATATTCCTTCGGTTAACGCCGGTATTCAGGATGCTATGGCGGCAGGTGAAATTGCCGGTTATCCTGTAGTTGGCATTAGGGCTACCCTGATCGATGGTTCTTACCATGATGTTGACTCATCTGAGATGGCCTTTAAGATCGCAGGATCAATGGCCTTAAAAGAAGCCATGAAAAAGGGTGGAGCTATCTTGCTTGAACCTATGATGAAGGTCGACGTAACAATCCCAGAAGAATACATGGGCGATGTTATGGGCGATTTGAGTTCCCGCCGGGGCCAGATCACTGGCAATGAGATCAGACCAAATGCGGTTTCAATCTCAGCCTTTGTTCCCCTATCTGAGATGTTCGGCTACGCCACAAACCTAAGGTCCATTACCCAGGGACGTGGAACGTTCGTCATGCAGATAGACCATTATGAAAAAGTTCCTAATTCTATTATGGAGCAATTTCAAAAGGCGAATAAATAGTATAATGGTTAGGCCTTGAGTGAAAAGCTGCTCAGGAGCCCAGAAGATTGCCAAAGAGCAATATTTGTGTAAAATATAAAGAGTAATTAAATTGAAAGACAATGATCAGCTAAGACTGCATCAATAAGGAGGATCTTTTTAATGGCTAAAGAGAAATTTGAGAGAAATAAGGAACACGTTAATATCGGTACCCTTGGCCACGTTGACCACGGTAAGACCACATTAACGGCTGCAATCACCAAAGTATTAGCACTCAAAGGTGAGGCAGATTTTACTGACTATGCAAACATCGATAAGGCTCCTGAAGAAAGGGAACGTGGTATCACGATCAACACTTCACACGTTGAGTATCAGACAGATAAACGTCACTATGCTCACGTTGACTGCCCAGGCCACGCCGACTACATCAAAAACATGATTACCGGTGCTGCCCAGATGGACGGTGCAATCTTGGTTGTTTCCGCTGCTGATGGCCCGATGCCTCAGACCCGCGAGCACATTTTGTTAGCTCGTCAGGTTGGCGTTCCTGCAATCGTTGTATTCATGAACAAAACAGACCAAGTTGACGACGAAGAGTTATTAGACCTCGTTGAAATGGAAATTCGTGACCTCTTAAATGAGTACGAATTTGATGGCGACAATGCTCCTGTTATCCGTGGTTCAGCTTTGGTTGCCCTGGAATCCACCAGCGAAGATATCAATGCTCCTGAATATGCTCCTATCCTTGAATTGATGGATGCAGTTGACGAATATATCCCCACACCTGAGCGTGCTACTGATCAACCATTTGCTATGCCGGTTGAAGACGTTTTCACAATCACAGGTCGTGGTACTGTTGCTACAGGCCGTATCGAGCGTGGTACCATTAAGCTTAACGAAGCTGTAGAAATCGTTGGTATGCAGGAAAAACCAACCAATACAGTTGTTACAGGTATTGAGATGTTCCACAAGATGATGGACTTCGGTGAAGCCGGTGATAACGTTGGTTGCCTCCTCCGTGGTGTTCAGCGTGATGAGATCGAGCGTGGTCAGGTTCTGGCTGCTCCCGGTACAATTCACCCCCACACAAAATTTAAAGGTCAGGTTTACGTTTTAACCAAAGATGAAGGTGGCCGTCATAAACCTTTCTTCACAGGTTACCGTCCCCAGTTCTACTTCCGCACCACCGACGTTACCGGTATTGCTGAGTTAGAGCCTGGCACAGAAATGTGCATGCCTGGTGACCACACCACAATGACTGTTGAATTGATTACCCCAATCGCTATCGAGAAGGGTCTGAAATTCGCTATCCGTGAGGGCGGCAGGACTGTTGGTTCCGGTACTGTTACCGAAATTATCGAATAAGAGACTTGATTGGCTAAGGCTTTCCTAGCCTAGTTAAGAGTCACTTTATATGTAATCTATAGCAGGGTGGAGTATCTACCCTGCTATTTTTTATGCAAAGAACTTAGGCTGTTTATCTGTGGCCTCGGACTGACGGACGGGAGAAAAATCATAACAAGTAAAAAATTACGGCCTGACTGTAACCTAATGGGCAGAATGGCAGCCTACCTGGTTAAAAAATAAAGATGGTAAGAGCTGAAGAGTTACCATCTTACTATAATTGCCAGAAATAGGACTAGATAGGTTGAAACATGAAGATCGTAATAAATTCAAGATTACCATCTTACTGTAATCACCAGAGTAAAGGCCAAAATGGTTAAAAAATAAAGATGGTAACAAAATAAAAGTTACCATCTCACTATGCTCGTCAGGGATAAGCCTTGACCACTGGAAAGTCAAAACGGCCCCACCTTAGGAGCCCCCCTCCTTGCTCTTATTCTAAATGAAAATCGTTTTGCGAAAATTACTGGGATAAATGCCGCCAGGCCCGGCCACCAGCTGTTTTTACTGGATGACCGGGCCTTTGTTAGGTGTTTATTTTAATTGTATTTGTAATGTTGGAGGTAGGCCTATAGCCTGGCGGCTAGGCTATAGGCTAGTAGTTCTTATTTCATATCTGCTAAAATTTCATCGACTAGGAGCTTCCAGGCTTCGATAGTGGTTGGACCTTCTTGGATTTCTAGGATTTTACCCTGAGAGTCAACGAAAAAGGCGGTAGGCACATAGGAGATTTTATCCAGCAAACCATTGTTATGCATTTCTTCAGAAGCTGTAAATTGTTGTAGGTCAACACCGGCTTCTTTGATGATACCTTTAACTGCGTCAATTTCTTCCCCGGGGAGTTCCGGTTTGAAATTATACACCAAACCTTTTACAGCAAGGCCCTTGTCTTGGTAGTCTTTAGCTAACTGATCCAGGGTTTGTAAATCCTTTGCGGCATCTTTACAGAGAGAGTTCCAAACGCTGACAAGGGTAAGTTTATTTTGACCGAAAATGCTTTGGTCAACCTTTTCTCCATCCAGGTCTTTTGTTTCAAATTTTTGGAAGAGGGGGTTACTTTTAACAGCTGCCATGTCCTCAGAAAGGGGAGTTATGAGTTCTTCCTTGGTCTTGGCACCCTCTTCAATTATTTGTCCTTGGTCGGCAGGAATAGCAGCGGTATCGGACCCTGCTGCTTGCTGGTTGTTTTGGGTGGTTTCTGCCGGTTCTTTGGCCATGCTTTCTTTTGTTTGGTTGGTCTTCTGACAACCGGCCATCAAACAGATGGCTAAGAGGCCAACCGTTATTGTTTTGATAAAGTTTCTTTTCATAAATAAAATTCCTTTCTGATTAACAGTTTCAAGCTTCTCTAAGTTTTAACTCAAGCTTTAATCTGATATCTTCAGCAAGCTTTATTATAAGGGAGCCCCTGTTAAGATAATGTTAAGTAGCAATAAAGGCAGTCTATATTTATTGACCTCAGGTATGCAGGTATGTGGTCAAAGTAAGGACTAAATTTCTTCTTCAATCAAAGCTTGTCAACTGGTACAATAAGCAGGTAAGTAAATGTAAATGTAAATAGGGGAGGTAATCAATGTATTATCAGCGAAAAGTTAAAGAGGATATTTTTTATGTGGGAGAGAGTGACCGCCGTTTGGAGAGGTTTGAAAATATGTTCGAACTTTCTCGTGGCGTCGCCTACAACTCTTATCTGATCCTTGATGAAAAGACAGCACTTTTGGACGGGATCGATGAGTCAGTTTCTGAAAGGTATTACGAGAATGTTAGGGCCGTTCTGGATGGTCGTGACCTAGACTATTTAGTCGTAAACCACGTAGAGCCGGACCACTGCAGTAGTATAAACAGTATTCTCAGAGAATATCCCAATTGCACCATGTTGCTTACCCAAAAAGGCCGGCAGTTTATGGACCAGTTTTACCACCTGGACTATGAGGACCGGGTTAGGATTGTCGGTGAAGGCGATGAATTAGACCTGGGTAAACATAAGCTCAAATTCATCATGGCCCCTAATGTCCACTGGCCTGAAGTTATGATGACCTATGACCAGACTGATAAAATCCTTTTTTCAGCTGATGCCTTTGGTTCTTTTGGCGCCCATGATGGCCATCTTTTCGTTGACCAGGTAAATTATGAAAGGGACTGGTTGTCTGAAGCCCGTCGTTACTACTTCAATATCGTTGGCAAGCAGGGAGCCTCTGTGATGCGTCTCTTTAAGAAAGTCGAAAGCCTGGGCCTTGATATTGAGACGATATGCCCCTTGCATGGTCTGATTTTTAGGACAGCAGAGACGGTAGAAATGATCATGGGCAAGTACCAAACCTGGGCTTCTTATGAAGCGGAAGAACCGGGAGTTGTCCTTGTTTGTGCGTCTATGTATGGCAATTCCCAAAATATGAATGATATTTTGGCGGGCATGCTGGCTGACCGTGGAGTGAAAAATATCAGGATCTATGATGTTTCTAAAACCCCAGTTTCACACATCATTGCTGACCTTTTCCGTTTTTCCCATGCAGTCTTTACCTGCTTAACCTACAATATGGAACTTTACCCCGGCATTGATGCCCTCT
>CAMYEY010000071.1 GCA_947254895.1 uncultured Clostridia bacterium | reverse complement strand
ACTAATCGCATGCACAAAGTATGAGCCAAACTCATCGTTTGCTGCAAGCTTCTTATCCCACATTTCGGCAGTCTTTCGATTAACCGATACTAAACCATACTTAGTATCCTGCTCAGGATAATATCTATAGGTCACTATATCCGGTGTAATTTTCTCTAAAACTAATCTAAGCATTTCCTTCTTTCCATTTATCTAGTTCTACTCGATAATTATACTTGTGCTCGGCCCTTACGTGAGCCCTCTTCGTAGCTATAATTGTAGCGTCTCAATAAACCCTGCTCAAGAAATTCATGTCTCATCAATCTTTTATCATGTTTTTGAATATTTCTACCTTGCCTTAATCTTTGCCAAGACTGAGCCATGTCATAATCCGGGTCAAAATATTTTAGTTGACCATCTAATAAATGTTTATTTTCAAAAACATGATCATATATCTTTGTAATTATTTTTTACGATATTCCAGCATTTAGGTAGTTCCCGCACACGCGGGGGATGATCACTCCCCTGTGTTCCAGCCTAGTTGCAAGTGGAGCACCGCTGCATATACGGATAGGTGAGAACTTGAGAAGTCATTTGTAAAGTATGAGAAAAGTTAAACAGCATGAAAGTAGTCGATTCCTATATTCTCAATGGCTATCAAACAATAGTTTTAGATCGTTCATTTCCTGAACTATTAACATCACAGTCAAAGTTTTTTTTAATAACACCCCTATAAACTTTATGATTCCACTCTGGGTACCCTTTGGATATGACTTAGTTATAGACTCTCTTGAAAATGCAATGGGTAAGAAAGTTAAAATAATTAACGATTAGTTTTTGTGATGTATGATGATTGATTTATACATAACAGCTAACCGACTGCTTTTTTATTGCAAGAATAAAGGAGTTGTCATGAGCCCATACCAAAATAGAGATTTGATCGTTGGGATTATAGGTAGGGGGGACTATTAGGCAGATTTCATGCTATGCTGGGACCTATCAACAACAAATATAAAATTATCAAAAAGACATTGAAAAACATAATGTAAGGTTTCTGCTAGAATATAAAAATCATTTTTTGCAAAAAACAGGCGTTGAATCAATGGCTAAATACAATTTGGATAGATGATAAAAACTTGAATAAAAAAGGTTTGTCCTACCTATATCACCGAAAGGAGAAAATCAAAATGATTCAACGAATCAAACAATACGATAAGGTTCAGTTAAAGAATGGGCATAAGGCATATATTGTTGAAGTTTTGGAAGAAAATGTAGCTTATATGGCAGATGTTGAGCGTGATGGTGACACTTATACAGATTTTATAAAATTTAAAGATATTGAATCTGTGATTCATTAAAACTCATACCTTTAATTGTAAGATTAAGCAGCTAACTGGCTGCTTATTATACCTGAAAAAGGACAAAAGCTTATATGAAATGCCCATACACTACAACCCAAATTGAGCGGTGAGAACGAATATCTTCACAATCAAAGCATACAAAGATGTCTGCCTCTCGTGCACGTTGGAGATCCTGATATAACCATTTGACAGGTAACTCAAATCCCCCCTTGGTACTGCAATTAACAATATGTGTTTCGTTTTTTCTCCCTTCGTGTTATTCTCCCAAGAGAGGTCACCAAGATTTTATACAGTGGGAGTTTTGGCCCTTATTCTTATAAGTAGTTGATAATAAGCTCGGCTAGTCATATTGCCACTGTTATTATCTCTAAGACCAACTCGATTTTGTCTTTTGTGGTGAGTTTGTCTTTTGGTTTCTTACTCATTTGGTGACCTCATTTGTTATTTGATGCTGTCAGTGTTTCCCACACGCGGGGGATCTCCGTACTACCCCTCCACATCAACTGCTACTGATTTTTACGATGATTTTGAAAATTACCCAGAAGCAGGCATTTCTAGACAGGAATCTATTTACGATCTCAGGAACAGGAACTTTGCCGAAGTTGTAAGAGCCAATAGAAAATTAAAATTTTTAAAATGGGAGTATAAGCTGGCAAAAAAACGTAGAAAAAATGAATTAAAGGCAAGGATTTTTGAGGCCTTTAAGAATCTCATATAACACCCATTAATATCTTTAAGTAAAGCTTAGAAGCATACCCTTTCCGGGCTTTTAATGCTCCTAGTTTAATTTAGATATTTTATTTTTGTTTAATTAATGCCTTCAATTTAATTTTGATATCTTTTTTGAGCTCCCTCTTGTGCCATTTTTTAGCAAATTTGTATTCTCGTTTTAGACTCTTTAATTTAACATTTGCCATTGCTATTTCAGCGAAGTCTCTTTCTCTGATATCAAAGCCAGTTTCATTCTCTTTTACGGGTAATCGCTCAATTTGATTAAATGCCACATACCAATCAGGTTTTTGCAAAATCTTGTTACCGTAGGTGACCTTTGGTTTAATGCAAAACTTAAAATATGCCCCTAATGCTTTTAAAAGTTCTGTTACTGGCGGAGAAAAGGGTGGTCTTATTTCCGTTACATCATTTTTTTGCCCGGTCATCTTTTGCTCTGAAATTGTATTTATATAGTCCTCATAGCTTTTCTTGATGAAATCCGGAGCATTATTTTTTAGGATATATCTTTTTTCAACATGATCTATATCGTTGATAAATTTCTTATTCTCCATATACCATTCCGGATATTTTAAAAATTCAGGAATCTTTAACATGAGAATATCCTTTCTTTAGGACCCATAATCATTATATCTACTCATTAAATCAAGTATACAGGATTTTATTTGTTCTAGGCTTTATGGACATTTTCGCTCCTCTGACGGTGTTAACCTTGATCCGCTAGAGGTGTTCAATAACATGCTGTACTAGACTACAGATAAAAAGAAAGTAAAAAGTCATTAGATAAAAAATAAGCTTCTCGTAAAGAGAAGCTTATCTCTCGTCAATTCTATTATTATCCCTAATAAATCGCGTAACCGCCATCAACTGGAATGTCGATACCTGTCACATAAGCAGAAGCCTCGCTGGAGAGGTAGAGGATAGCCCCTTGAAGGTCGTCGTTACGACCAAAACGCTTGATAGGAACCATTTCCAGGGCTAAATCGTGGGCTTCTTTCGGCATTCTACCCTCGTGAATACCTGACCAGACCCAACCCGGTGAAATGGTGTTGACCCGAATATCGTAGGGAGCTAGGGCAGCCCCAAGATAGCGGACCATTTGACAGAGGGCGGCCTTGGCTGAACCATAGGCTAAAACCGGGGTTGGCCCGCCAGCCAAATAATTTGCGTTGTGGCCCGACAGTGAAGAAGTCACAATGATAGACCCGCCGTGCTTGTGTTCGCGCATGATATCGTAGGCGACCTTGGTGGTGGCAAAGGCCCCGTTGAGGTCAATATCAATCGTCTTCTTCCAAGTCTCATAATCCGTGTCTATATCGTCACCATCCAGGCAAACACCAGCGTTGATGTGGGCAATGTCCACGGTGCCCAGCTCTTTGATTAAATCCTCTTTCAATTTTTTGACCTGGTCATAGTCTGAAACATCACAGAAGAGGGGAATGACTTTTACTCCATATTTCTGAGACATCTCCTCAGCTAATTTCTGAAGGTCGTCAGCCTTAACCTCAAGGTCTACTAAGGCAACATCTGCACCGGCTTCAGCCCAAGCCGCTGCGGTGTTACGGCCGATACCACCGGCTGCACCCGTGACAAAGCATTTTTTCCCTTTCAGGGAGAATTTATCCATCAATTTGTAGTCCGGCTCGCGCCAACGATCCTTGGGATACACATCATAAAATTCAGCCATTTTCTACCTCCGTATAAATACTTTTTAGGAGTTAAAATCTTAAGTTAAAAGTCGAACAAAAGCAAATGACTGGTTTAAAGAGAGGCCCTCTTTGTCTCGGTTAAGCCTTGCTTCTAGGCTGTTAGAGATTCTGACAAGATGGTAACTTTAAAATCTTTACCATCTTTCTTTTCCTACCAGCCACCCCTCTGCTTTGGCGATTATTGTAAGACGGTAATTTTTTATTTGTTACCGTCTTAATTTTTTTCGCCGGACAGAACGGACAGAGGACAGAACGGACAGCCCGGACAGGCCGGACAGGCCGGATAGGCCGCGTCAAAGCCACATCAGGCCGCACTAAAGCCACATCAAAGCCTTGTCAAAGCCCCATCAAATCCTCATTGGTGGCAATCCCACAAGATGTCCATGCTAAATAATGCTACAATAGTCCCAACACATAGGAGGGACCACAATCCATGACTAAAACAAAAGTATTTATCATTGTAGATATGCAAAACGATTTTATTACCGGACAACTTGCTAATCCAGAAGGTCAGGCACTAGTAGGCAACTTAAAAGCAGAGATAGAAAAGAAAAAGTCTGAAGGTTACAAGATCCTATTTACCCAAGATACCCACGATACTCATTACCTGGAATCCCAGGAGGGCAAATATCTTCCAATTTCGCATTGTATTGAAGGGACAGAGGGCTGGGAGATCATACCGGAGCTGCGTGCTTACGTAAACGACTGCAATGTCTTGCTCAAAAAAGCTTTTGGTTCTCCGGAGATTGGCCAGTGGATAACAGAAGCTGCAGGTGGTGAGCCGGAAGAAATCATCATAGCCGGTGTCTGCACGGATATCTGCGTGATTTCCAATGCAATGATCCTCAAGGCTTATTTCCCGGAAGTTCCGATAAAAGTTATGGGGAAATTATGCGCGGGCATCACTAAGGACGGCCATGAGCGGGCACTTGAGGCAATGAAACCCTGTCAAATTGAGGTCATTTAAATTCCGCTATTTAGCCTTTCGTAAGCATCAAAGCAAGCTTGGATGACTTCCTTTGCCTTGGCGGCGTCGAAAGACTGGACTATAGCTGTTTCCTTGTTTTCCAGCTCTTTATAGACGGTGAAAAAATGCTGAATTTCATCAAAAAGATGGTGGGGCAGGTCGGATAAGTCCTTGTAGCCAGCCATCTGGGGATCGTTGAAGGGGACAGCTAGAATTTTTTCGTCGTGGACATTTTCGTCAAGCATTAGCATGCCACCGATGGGATAACATTGGACGGTAGACATGGGATAGAGGCCTTCTGAACAAAAAACCAGGACGTCTAGGGGGTCTCCGTCTTCGGCATAGGTGTGGGGAATAAAGCCATAGTTAGCCGGGTAGTGGGTTGAGGTATAAAGGATCCGGTCGAGTTTGAGCATGCCAGATAAGGGGTCAATTTCGTATTTTTGATTGCTGCCCTTGGGAATTTCGATGATAGCCATAAAATCATCCGGCTTAATCCTATCTCTGAAAATGCTATTTAAGTCGCGCATGTTAATCTACCTCTGGAGTTTATTTTACTTTGCTACCTAGATCATATGTGATCAGAGGAAAAAGTTCAATTTAGCATGCTTATCCCTGGAGGACCGCTTTTTCTTCTCCTGAAAAGGCTGCTGGAATATACTGACTTACTCTGCTAGATCAGTCAAATTGCTTGAAAAATATCATCTTCTAAATTATCATTTATATGACTTGTTAGAGGATGATCCATTATAAACAATAAGTGGTGAGGAGAAAATCATGAAACAGCTTAAAGTCAAACGAACCTTTACCCGTGGTATCGCTGAAGCCGAGGCTTATATTTACGAAAAAGTTAAACTCACAGCTGCTCAAAATAGCCTAGCCAGTGAGGCGGAGATTGAGGCAGACTTGGGCCGCTTTGATAAGGCCACAGAAGAGGTCTCAGCTGACTTGGAAAGGCTTTCTGAGGAGTCAGCCATCTTTGCCGGCCATCTCAGTATTGCCAATGATATTGCTTTTAGAGAAACGGTCATATCTAAGATTAAAGATGAAAAACAAAATGTCGAATTGGCTGTCGAAAATACTATCCAAGAATTTAGTGCCATGATGGCAGCAATCGATGACGCCTATATGCAGGAGCGGGCGGCTGATATCCTTGATGTCGGTGAGCGTTTTATGTTTGCCCTCCAGGGGGTTGAATTGTCCGGCCTCGACCATATCAAAAAGCCGGTCATCATAGTGGCAGAAGACCTGACCCCTTCAGATACCTCAAGTATGAATTTTGACTACATTAAAGGTTTTATAACAGAAAAAGGAGGGGTTACTTCTCACGTTTCAATCATTGCTAGGAGTTTAGGCTTACCTGCCCTTGTCGGCGCAACCGGTATCCTAGAAAACGTTGAAGCGGGTGATGATATCCTCTTTGATGCCGAGAGTGGTGATATTTACATTAATCCAGAAGAGACCATTAAGCATGAGCTCTTAGTTAAGGCTGAGGGGGAAGCTAAACTCAAGGCAGATGCCTTGGCTAAGGCTGATCAACCGGTTGTTACCCGGGATGGTAGGGAACTCAAGGTTTATGCCAACGTCGGCTCGACAGAAGAAATTGGTCAAGCCATGAAATATAAGATCCAGGGTGTTGGCCTATACCGGTCCGAATTTCTCTTTATGGACAACAGCCATTTCCCAACAGAAGAAGAGCAGTTTGTCGCCTATAGGGATGCGGTCCAGGAACTCAAGGGTGAGCTTATTATTAGGACCCTCGATATCGGCGGTGACAAGTCTTTACCTTACTATGAATTTGAAGCTGAAGAAAATCCTTTCTTGGGTTGGCGGGCTGTCCGGATGTGCCTCTGCGAAGTTGAGGTTTTTAAAACTCAGTTGCGGGCCCTATTACGGGCATCGGCTTATGGCAAAATCAAAATCATGATTCCCATGATTATCTCCTTAGAGGAGGTGAGGCAGGTGAAGGCCTTGCTTGAAGAATGCAAGGCTGAGCTCAAAGCGGAAGGCCTAGCCTTTAACCCTGAGGTTGAACTCGGTATAATGGTGGAAACAGCAGCTTCTGTTATGATGGCGGATGACTTGGCCCAAGAGGTTGATTTCTTTAGTATCGGGACCAATGACTTGACCCAGTATATCTTGTCTGTTGACCGGGGCAACAAGAAAATCCAGTCCCTCTATAATTCCTTCCATCCGGCTGTCCTCCGGGCTATCCACAAGGTTATCTCGGCAGCTAACCGGGCGGGGATTGAGGTTGGTATGTGCGGCGAGTTTGCAGCCGACCAAAATATTACAGAGGTTCTCTTGGGCTTTGGTTTGGATGAATTTTCCATGGCCCCTGGTGAGACGCCCCTGGTTAAGGAAAGGCTGAGAAAGCTCGATTACACCAAGGCAAAGGCTCTGGCTGAAAAAGTCCTCGCCTGTAAAAGTGCTGATGAAGTCTACGAACTCCTCGGCATGGAGTGAGGGTCAGTTGGCCTAATAAAAGCGATAAATTTTCACAA
>CAMYEY010000070.1 GCA_947254895.1 uncultured Clostridia bacterium | reverse complement strand
TTAACCCCAATCGGCTATAAGCTTGGCTTGATTTCTGAAGCCCGCTATCAAAAATTTAAGGATAAGTGTGACCGCGTAGACCGGGAGATTGCCCGCCTTCGTACAACCAGGGTACCTTTCGCCGGTCCTCTGGCTGAAATTTTACAAGCCAAGGGAACTACAAGCCGAGAGGGTAACAGTAGCCTGGCTGACCTGATTAAGAGACCAGAAATTAGTTATGAAGACTTGGCTCCGGTTGACCCTGAACGGCCTCAACTAAATTCAGCAGATGCCTTCAGTGTAGAGGTTGAGCTCAAGTATGAGGGCTATATCAAGGTAGAGTTGGACCGGATTGAAAAATTTAAAAAATTGGAAAATAAAAAGATTCCGGCAGACCTGGACTATCAAAAAATAGCCGGACTTCGGATAGAGGCCAGACAAAAACTAACAGAACTGCAACCACTTTCAATTGGCCAAGCCAGCCGGATCTCTGGTGTTTCTCCGGCTGACATTTCAGTCCTGCTCGTAGCTTTAGAGGAAAGACATAGGAGGTCTTAAGTTATGGCGGAAACAATGTGTGATCCAAATCAGAGTGCCTATGATCCCTCCCTGGTGGAAGCTTTTGATAAGGCCTTGGCCAGTTTAGATCAAACTTTTACAGAAGAGCAGGTCCAGCAGTTCCTCTGCTATTTCAGCTTTTTGCTGGAAACCAATAAATCTTTAAATCTTACGGCCATCACCGAGCCTGATGAGGTGGCAGAGCTTCACCTTCTGGATAGCCTTAGCCTCTTACCTTACTTGGATTTACCCGGCGGCCCGAGACTGATCGATGTTGGGACGGGGGCCGGTCTACCTGCTGTTCCCCTTTTGATAGCTCGGCCTGACTTTGATTTTAGCCTGCTGGATGCTAGGCAAAAACGCTTGGGTTTTATTCAAGAGGGTCTTGAGAAACTAGGACTTGCTGATAGGTGTCAGCTCATCCACGGGAGGGCAGAGGAGGTCGGCCAGTCTAAGGACTATCGTGAAACTTTTGACCTGGCAATCGCCAGGGCTGTAGCCCCCCTCAACGTCCTACTGGAATACTGCCTCCCTTTGGTTAAACCTTTCGGCTACTTTATAGCCATGAAAGGCAGGTTGGATGGTGAACTAGAGGTAGCCGGTAAAGCTATGAAAGTTCTAGGTGGTGACCTAGCTGACCTAGTCCAATTTAAGCTGCCGGAAAGCGGAGCAGAGCGCAGTCTGGTTATTGTTCAAAAAATTCAAAAAAGCCCTAGCCGCTATCCAAGAAAGGCCGGTAAAATCAAGAGTAATCCCCTTTGATTGTGACCCGGACCGGGCTTCATAAATAAACTCCTTTTCTTTTCTGGATCAAGCAGTTAAAAGCTACTTAGATTATCTTTTAGGAATGTTTTACGTTATAATGTATATATTAGTTGGATAGTAAGAGGAGGAGTCAGCATTCATGGCTGAAGATAAAAATAAAGATCAAGAGCTTACCCGGCAAAGCAAGCGTGAACAAAAGGAAGCTGCGGTCGACCAAGCCTTTAAAAATCCGGATAATGTCATTATTCCCAGAGAACTAGAAGAAGAAATGCGCAAGTCCTTCATTGAGTATGCGATGAGCGTTATTACTGACCGGGCCATACCTGATGTCAGGGACGGACTTAAGCCCGTCCACCGTAGGATCCTGTATTCCATGTATACCCAGGGCTTTACCCACGATCAGCCCTTCCGTAAGTGTGCGACAACCGTTGGTGACGTCTTAGGTCGTTTTCACCCCCATGGTGATGCAGCTGTTTATGATAGCTTGGTCCGCTTAGCCCAGCCTTTTTCCATGCGGCATATTTTGGTCGATGGCCATGGTAACTTTGGGTCCCGGGATGGCGATCCAGCGGCTGCCTACCGTTATACCGAGGCCCGGCTGACCCGCTTAGCCGGAGAAATGATGACCAATATCAATAAAGATACGGTCAATTTCCAACCCAACTTTGACGAACACCACCTTGAACCGGAAGTTCTGCCGGCACCCTTCCCATCTCTGCTCGTTAACGGGTCGACGGGTATCGCTGTTGGCATGGCGACTAATATACCACCCCACAATATGGGAGAAGCCATAGATGCTTCGATTTACCTGATAGACAATCCCGAGGCCAGTGTAGATGATTTGATGAAAATTATACCCGGCCCCGATTTCCCAACAGCCGGTATCATTATGGGAACAGCCGGCATAAAATCTGCTTATAGGACAGGTAAGGGGCGGATTGTTGTCCGGGCCAAAACCGAGTTTGAAGAGATGCGGAATGGCCATTACCGGATCATCGTCCATGAATTACCCTACCTGGTTAACAAGGCCCGCCTCATTGAGCGAATTGCTGATTTGATGAAAGAAAAGAGGATTGAGGGCATTTCAGATGTCAGAGATGAGTCTGACCGTAACCAGGAAATCAGGATAGTGATTGAGCTGAAGAGGGATGCGACGCCAAATGTTGTCCTCAACCAGCTTTTCCGTAATACCCAGATGCAAGACACAGTTTCGACCAACCTCCTAACCCTAGTGAAAGATGAGGGTGGCCACTATGTGCCTAAAATTGTCAATTTGGTTGAAGCCCTGCAATACTTTGTTGACTTCCGCCGAGAGGTTGTCAGCCGGCGGACTGCCTTTGATTTAGAAAAAGCTGAAGCCAGAAAACACATTGTGGAAGGTCTCCAGTTGGCGATTGACCATATTGATGAAGTCATCAACATCATCAGGTCGTCAGCTAACGAAACGATTGCTAAACAAAATCTGATTGCCCGCTTTGAATTATCCGAAAAGCAGGCTCAGAATATTGTTGATATGCGGCTTGGTCGTTTGTCCGGTCTGGAACGGGATAAACTTGAGGCCGAAGCAGCAGACCTTGCCGAAAAGATAGCCTACTACAAGAGAATTTTAACAGAGCCTGACCTCAGAGACAGCATTGTCAAAGAGGAACTTTTGGCTACAAAGAAAAGATATGCAGACCCACGCCGCACTTATATAGACCCGGCCCACAATTTCCAACTGGACATTGATGATGAATCCCTGATTGAAGAAGAAAATATCGTCATCACCATGACCAATAAGGGTTACATTAAACGGTCCTCCATAGAGACCTACTCTGCCCAGCATCGGGGAGGCCGAGGAATTGCTGGAATGCAGACCAGGGATGAGGATTTTGTCGACACCATCATGACAACCTCAACCCATGATATTCTCCTCTTCTTTACCAATATGGGTAACGTTTACCATCTCAAAGGCTACCAACTTCCTGAAGCAGGTCGTCAGGCTAGGGGAACGCCGATTGTTAACCTCCTCCAATTGGATAACGGGGAAACAGTAACAGGCATGATCCCGATAGAAAGCTTTGACCAAGACAAGTACCTCCTGATGGCAACTAAGCAGGGCCTGGTTAAAAAAACAGACCTCAGGAGCTACCGCAACATTCATAAAGGTGGCCTGATAGCTATCAACTTGGTTGAAGGGGATGAATTGGTCGGAGTAGAACTCGATGATGACCAGCACGACATCCTCCTTGTAACAAGCCAGGGCAAGGCTATCCGCTTCCCGGAAAAATCCATAAGGGCTACAGCTAGGAATACCATGGGGGTCAAAGGAATTAACTTATCTAAAGATGACCGAGTCATTGAGATGCTTGTTGCAGACCCAACAGCCAACCTGATGATCGTGACCGAAAATGGTTTTGGTAAGGCGACCAGCATGGATGAGTTCAAGGTACAGAATAGGGCCGGTAAAGGTCTGATCTCTAACAAGATCACTAAAAAGACCGGCCGGTCAATCGCTGCGGCCTTGCTTTCTCCCGACCGTGACCTCGACATCCTACTGATTAATGACAAGGGCGTGATTATTAGAATCTCAGCAGACGAAGTGCCTGTCTTGTCACGGGCTACTCAAGGCGTGACCTTGATGCGGACTAAGGATGCTAAGGTCGTTGATATCGCTTTGGTTGAAGCTGAAGATGAAGAAGAGGCAGATACCTCAGCTGAAATGGATACTAATACTGAAGTTGATGCTGAGAGCGAAGAAAGAGAATAGTTTAGGATACAAGAATACTCAATAGGGCCGGCCAGGCTGGCTAGGAGGAAAAATGGAAAATTTTAACTTTTGCAGTCCCACATATTTTGCCTTTGGCAAGGCTAGTGAACAAAGGCTTGGAGAATTAACCAAACGCTATGGAGGAAGCAAGGTTCTCCTCCACTATGGCCAGCAGTCGGTTGTCAAGAATGGTCTTCTTGATCTAGCCAAAAAGTCTTTGGACAGGGAAGGGATCGCCCATGTTGAACTGGGTGGGGCTTTGCCCAACCCCCGGGCTGACCTTGTTTACCAAGGGATTGACCTCTGTCGGCGCGAGTCCGTTGATTTTATCATCGGTCTAGGTGGGGGATCAGCCATCGATTCTGCTAAGGCAATCGCCGTTGGTGTCTGTTATGAGGGAGACTTTTGGGATCTTTACGAGGGCAAGGCCGATACGACAAAAGCCCTGCCTGTAGCCTGTGTCTTAACCTTAGCTGCAACTGGCACAGAAGGTTCCAATTCATCTGTTATCAACAAACAGGATGAAGGCAAGAAATACGGTCTTTCAAGTGAACTTATTCGACCGGTGTTTAGTATCATGAACCCGGAATATACCTATAGTCTGCCCGCCTACCAAACGGCTTGCGGTATTGTGGATATGCTATCCCATATCCTGGAACGTTACCTCAGTAATACGACTGAAGTTGACCTAACGGACCGCCTTTGTGAGGCTGTGATGAAAACCCTGATTGAGAACGGTCGTAAGGCCATGGCCAAGCCGGATGATTATGGAGCAAGGGCCAACTTAATGTGGTCCGGGACAATTGCTCATAATAACCTTTTAGGTTTGGGGCGTGAGCAAGACTGGTCCTCTCACCAGATGGAGCACGAGCTTTCAGCCCTTTACGATGTAGCTCACGGGGCAGGCCTGGCAGTCGTTTTCCCGGCTTTCATGACTTATACTATGCCCAAGCACCTTTGGCGTTTTGTCCAGCTGGCTGATAGGGTTTGGGGCAAGGAAGTCGATTATGAAAATCCCGAAAGAACTGCTTTGGCAGGAATTAAGGCTTTCCGAGATTACTTTAAAGAGCTAGGTATGCCGACGACCTTTGAAGAGTTAGGTGCTAAGGAGGAAGATATCCCTTACTTGGCCAGCCGGGTTCGGATTAAGTCTCAAAGTGGGAAACTTGGCAACTTTGAACCCTTGACCAGGGAACAAGTCGCTGACGTTTACCGCCTGATGTTAGCAAAAAATCAATAGGTCTTCTGCTGTGTGCAGGCCTATTTTAGAAAGCATTTATTGATTAAACTATGGAAAAACAAAAATTAGTGAACCAGGCTTTGGATAGCTTTGACCCCAGTGGCCACTATAAGAGAGAGCAAATCCCGGAACTAGCCAGTTGGGACCTGAGCCTTATATTCACCTCTGACGAAGCTTGGGAAAAGACTTTTACTGACTTCAAATCCGAATTAGAAGGAGCTGCAGCCTATGCCGGACTTTTGGCAAGGTCAGCCCAGGACCTTTTAGCGGGCCTTAATCAGCAGGAAAAGCTCTATCGAAAAGCTGAAAAACTCATGCTCTATGCCCATCTCAAGAAAGATCAGGACCAGACCAATCAAACCTACCTGGCCATGTCCTCAAGGGTATCCCAGCTCATTGCCGAATTATCCGGAAAACTAGCCTTTATGCAACCGGAGCTTGCATCTATCCCTAAAGAGAGTTATGAGCAGTTTATAGCAAGTGAACCTAAACTAGAGGTCTACCGCCAATTCTTTGACAATATTCTTCGCCGCAAGGCTCATACCTTATCAGAAAAGGAAGAAAGTCTCTTGGCTAAAGCCGGCGATGTTTTTGATGCCGGAGCTGAAATTTTTTCCAGCTTTAGCAATGCAGACCTCAAATTTCCACAAGTGGAAATAGCGGGTGAAGCAGTCCAGATCAGTCAGGCCAACTTTGTTCCCCTCTTAGAGAACCGGGACCGATCTATCCGGCAAGAAGTTTTTAGTAAATACTACGGGACTTATAAGCAATTTTCCAATACCCTGGCTTTGACCCTACAAAAACAGGTCAAACAGGATAATTATCTGGCAGCAGTTAGGGGCCATCAATCAGCCCGGGCAGCCGCCCTTTTTAATAATGCTATTAAGGAAGAGGTTTACGACCAACTCTTGGCGACGGTGGAAAATCATTTAACTTTATTACATGACTATGTAAGCCTACGCAAGACAAAACTCGGTTTGTCTGATCTCCATTGCTATGACCTTTATGTCCCCCTCCTCAAAGAGACTGACTTTAAATTTAAACCTAGCCAGGCTATGGAGATCGTAAAGGAAGCCTTGGCTCCCTTGGGACAAGAGTATTTGGAAGGCCTGGACCAGGCTTTCGATGAAAGATGGATTGACTGGTTTACCAACCAAGGTAAAAGATCGGGAGCCTATAGCTCAGGATCAACTTATGACAGTAGACCATATATTCTATTGAATTGGCAGGGGAACCTGGATTCCCTCTATACCTTGATTCATGAGCTTGGCCATTCTATGCATTCCCATTTTTCGGACCGCCAAGCTTACATCAATAGTTCCTATTCCATTTTCTTGGCCGAAATCGCCTCAACGACTAATGAAAATCTTTTGACCCATTATCTCTTATCCAGAGAAACTGACCCTGCACGCCGTCTCTTTATTATTAATCATTATCTGGATGGCTTTAAGGGGACGGTCTTTAGACAGACCCAGTTTGCAAAATTTGAGCATCTGATTCACCAGGCAGAGCAGGCCGGCCAACCCTTGACGGCGTCCTACCTTAACGAAACCTATGGCCAAATCAATCGAGAATTTTACGGGCCAGACCTCTACCAAGATCCTGAGATTAGCTGGGAGTGGATGAGGATACCCCACTTTTATTACAACTATTATGTCTACCAGTATGCTACCGGTTTTAGTGCGGCAACTTCTTTTGCCAGGTCCATTCTTGCTGGAGGTGAAGCGGAACGGGATGCTTATCTCGGCTTTTTAAAGGCTGGGTCTTCCGATTACCCCTTACAAGTGTTGCAAAAAGCTGGTCTCGATATGACCAAGGCTGAACCGATCGAATCAGCTTTAGCCAGCTTTAAGGAGTACTTAGAACTCTTCAAGGAAGGATAGATCAATCGGCTACAAGTAACTACTATCAAACTGTCTCTTATACACATCTCCGAGCCCACGAGACGTCCTGGATAATCT
>CAMYEY010000069.1 GCA_947254895.1 uncultured Clostridia bacterium | reverse complement strand
TCCCAGTCTTCTGCTAACATTTGTTCTACAACACTAGCCTGGTCTGCACCTTCAGCAGAACCACGATAAACATAGTTTGTACCATTCTTTTCGTTGTACTCCTTGACGCCTTCTTCCATCCTCTGGAACCAGCCAATATTCGTCATCTTAGGTACAACTGCAATCTTGTAATTTCCGCCAGCTTTTGCCTCAGAACTTGTTGCTTCTGATCCGGCCGGTTTGCTTTCTTTTGGTTCATCATTCTTACCGCATCCTACCATGACGGAGAGCACCATAAACAGTGCTAAGCAAACTGCAACTAATCTTTTCATGTTTTTGTTAATCTCCTTTGTTTGTTTACTATGCAGAACCCGCCAGCAAACCTTTAGTTCCAGTCCACAATGGGCTGATATCTTTCAGGCAAATGCTTGCCCTACTTAACACCCGGACTAAAAGTTTACTTAAGTTCCTGTTAAGCGCTTTTAGGCTACCACCGCCCCAGAAAACAGTCAACAAATTTTAGCTTATTAGTTGAAAACTTCCACAAAGGCAAAATATCACTAGCTAAATTGCACAATCACATCCTTATCTTTTTGTGCACATTGTCCGAGCCCAACTTAAATCAGCTTAAGTTGAGTGTTAAGTGTTGTTTTTGTCCCTAACAGGAACTATCATTGTAGGCGTAGATCACCAGTGGATAAGCCCTGGTCTTAACAATATCTGAGCTATTTATATCTTATAAAACTTGTGTGAGCATGTTTCAGATAGGTGGGGTTATGAACTTAAAAGACATCGCGCAAATAGCAAATGTTTCTTCTGCAACCGTATCCATGGTTTTAAACAACAAACCCGGAGTGGGTCAAGATAAGCGTAAAGAAATCAAAAAACTCCTAAAAGAGCACTATCGCCCCCAAGGATCACAGGCTAAAAATATTAGTATCAGATCACTCTACCGCTTTGTTTTTGTTAAACATGTAAAAAATGGTTTTCTCGTTGAGGAGAACTCGGGCTTCATCTCTACCATCCTTGATTCAATAGAAATCGAGTGCCGCAAACACGGTTGTAGCTTGCAAATCTTGGTATCTCAAAATAATCTAGACCAAACGCTCAAATCGATCAACCTCAACGAGGTAGACGGCGCTTTTATTCTGGGATCAGAATTTGATGCTTCCGACCATGAACTTTTAAAGAACTTAGAGTTTCCTTATGTGGTTATCGATAACCGCATGCCTTATCATAATTGCAACTCCATCACCATGGACAATGATGGTATGTTTCGTGATGCACTAATGTATCTTCATAAATTGGGCTTTGCGGAAATTGCCTATTTTAAGAGCAAGATGACCACTCAAAACTTCAAGGATAGGGCAGACGCATTTTTCCGTTACTGCCCTGAATTTAACCTACATTATGATGATTCAAAGATTTTTCCTTTAGAGCCCACCATAGACGGGGCCTACAAGGACCTAAAGCGATTTTTATCCGCCGGTATAAAGCTACCCGCCTGCGCCATTGCAGATAACGACTCCATAGCCATTGGGGCAATCAAGGCATTAAAAGAATTTAAATACAGCATTCCCAAAGATATCGCTTTGATTGGCTTTGACGACATTCATTTTTCCAAAGTGCACACCCCTAGCCTATCTACACTGAAAGTAGAAAAAAAAGTAATTGGTGAGCTAGCCGTGCGGTCACTTTTATATTCCATTCGCAACCCAAACTTTAGAAATATTAAACAACTGGTTGGAGGAAGCCTTATCCTAAGAGACAGTACCCCTAACTCTAGCGTTTAATATAAATATTATGAAGTAAACACATCTATATTTACGGGAGGTCATTATGACACGAAAAATCATTGCAGAAACAATCAATCAAGAGAACATCGCCCCATACGGGAGCATGACATCTATTCTTCAACCTGAAGGATTTTCTTTTGCCGGAGAAATCCATAATTTTTATCCGGATAGGTTACAGATGTTTGAACAAGACATGCCCAGCATGTCCGCTCTGACCGTAAAAAAGCCAGAAAAAATGCTGATTTCAGCTATGGAATCCCACAGCACAACCTCTGAGGTATTTGTTTGCCTTGATGCAGACGTTGTAATCCACGTAACACCACCAACTCCGGAAAGGCCAAACACAGAAGACAGCAAGGCCTTCTTTGTACCACGTGGCACAGCAGTCAAACTAAACATCGGCGTTTGGCACTTAGCCCCAATCCCTGTCTCCGCAGACCTAGCACATATCGTCATTCTTTTACCACAAAGAACCTATGCTGACGATTGCAGGGTCGTAAACCTCACAAAAGAGGAGCAGTTTGTAATTGAACTAAACAAGTAGCAATAAGTATAAGAAGACAAAAAGGGAATGCCTTACAGCATTCCCTTTTTTGTATTTTTCTCAAGCGTAAAAGCTTAATCTAAACCAAGAATATCTTTAATTTTGGTTAAAATACCGCCGACGCGAACACCATAAATGATTTGCAGACTGCGGTTTTCGTCCGAACGAACGACACCGATTGCTTCAAGATTATTTTGCCATTCAGCATCTTCAGCAACCAATGAACCGTCCTCTACTTGGGCACGCAAGCGGGTAGCACATGCTGTGATACTTTTGATATTGTCTGGGCCGCCCAAAGCCTCAATGATACGGGCTTCCAGGCTATCAGCAGATGCTGCAGAAGAGTCTCCAGATAGGTCTCCCATAGCAGTGCCTTTTTTAATTTCTTTATATTCTTTCTTGGACATCAGCTTGACATCGCCTACTTCAGCACGTCCCGGTGTTTTCAGGTCGAACTTAACAATCAAGAATTTGA
The DNA here is from genome assembly GCA_947254895.1 of uncultured Clostridia bacterium. Classification (GTDB taxonomy): domain Bacteria; phylum Bacillota; class Clostridia; order Saccharofermentanales; family DTU023; genus UBA5436. Next base: position 4,475 of record CAMYEY010000069.1, on the reverse strand, counting down.
AGACGAAATAGTAGACCAGGAATGTAAGCGGCAATAAGAATAACAAGGGCATAGCGTGTACTTTATGAGGTTGGAATAGATTCGGAATCATAAAGAACAAGGCATGGCCGTTGATACTGATTTTAAAGATTTCTGCAACAACATAGCAAAGGCCGCAAAGTGGGGCATAAACCAAGAAATATAAGGCTGGAGCTACGAACAAGAAAGTATATTCGATAGGCTCTGAAATACCTACTAATGCTAAAGTCAGGATTGATGGTACTAAGACCGACATTAATCTTTTTCTGTTTTCTGGTCTAGCGGTTTTGTAGAAGGCGAAGCCTGCACCTGGCAAACCGGCTAATTGGAAGAGGATACGTCCTGAAGTGAAGTTACGTGTGATATATCCTGTTGCTTCAGCGCTTGCAGCTTGACCATTAATGATGTTTCTTACACCTTCGTAAAGAACACCATCGATTTCCATTGTGCCACCGACTGCAGAGTATTCAATCGGGAAAGCAATCAGGTGATGGATACCGAAAGGTAAGAGCATCTTATCAGCTGTTCCGAATAGGAAGGTTCCAAACAGGCCGGTAGAACTAATGATGGATGTTAAGCCTTGTAAAGCACCCCCTATATATGGCCAGACATAGTATGTCACTATGCTCAAGGGTACAGAGACCAAGGTAACCATTATAATGACAAATTTTGTGCCCTGGAAGAAGGCAAACATTGCATTGAAGGTTGTGTCAACAAAACGATTGTGTAACCACGCTGCAACTAAACCGGAAATAATACCTGAAAAAATTCCCATGTTATAGCCGAAGAAACCAAGAGAGGTTCCCCATAGCGCATTGAAATTCATGGCAGCTTCTTCTGTATACTTCCCTGTAGCGACCAGTGCTTCGACCGTTGTCGAATCAGCATCAAATCCCATTGCTCCAGCGTAACTTTGAAGACCGGCAATGAGGGACATGTACATGACCACACCGGCAAAAGCTGCCCAGCCTTTTTCTTTCTTGGCGAGTGTAAATGCAATAGCTACAGCAAACCATAGCTGCAAGTTATTCATAAACATAAAGCCAAGTGATACCAGCATGTTGATCAAGGTAGCAAATATACTACCTTTAGGCAGGACATAGTTGGTTAGTCCAGCACCGATACCAACATAAAAGCCCACAACAACTAACAGAATGATCGGAACCATCATGGCGCCCGAGAAAGTCTGCAGTTTAGCTTGAATATTAAGTTTTGATTTTCTCATATTCCTCTCCTCTAAATAAATATTTCTGCTAATAAAGTGTATTTTAACATATAGCAGTTATCAAATTTAATAGATTGACTCATTTTGTCAACCTAAATTTGTTAATTTAGCAATGCTTAAAGCATAAATTTTCAACAGCCTTTTGGCTGAATCAAGTGAAAACCGTTCGTTAGGAAAATGGCTACCAGGTTCTTCTCCTGGAAATGTTGGGCCAAAGTTCACACCGTTTTTCAAGGCACGAGCATAAGAGGCTGCCCCCTTGGCTTGAACCTCTCCGATCGGGCAACCGGTTACCAATTCATAGGAATCACTCAATATCTTAATCAACGGACTGTCCGGTGCTACGTATAGAGGTTTTAAATGTCTCTCTATTTTGTAATCTGCACCATATAGTGCCAGCTCCTTACTTAATTCTTCCATGAATTGTTCCAGGTCAAAACCTTTCGGATAGCGAATATCCAAATAAAGTTTTGCCTCTTCAGCACTGTAGGTAATCGAGGTTGCAGCAAAGGTAAAGTTTTCTGTGTTTTTCTCTCTTAAGGTATTAGAAAAATCCCTGTAAAAGTTCAGCAAGCCATAGTCATCCAGGGGGACATTATGAAAATGCTCTATCAGTAAGTCTATGGCATTTACGCCCCGGTTAGGATTCCTAGAAAGGGCACTTTTTCCCTTGAAATCTATAACCTTGGCTACTTGCTCGTCTTCTGATTCCGTAAACAATTTGACTTCTGAACAAACCTTGTGTTCCGGTGCAGGTGAAGATACTTGTTTAATCAAGTTATTTGCTTTAGAAGCGGACAAAGGTGGAAATTCCAAACAGATATCCAGCATACCCAGTTCGTGATTGACGATAGGAAAGTTTCCGTCGGGACTAAAAGCCGCTAAGGGTTGAGGATTATGTTTAAAGTAGTAATCCACACATTCCCAAGTTGTTTCTTCTGCACCTCCTGCGATAATGCGCAAGGGTAGCTTAAATTTAAAGCCTATCTGCTGTAAAAGGTGGGCAGCATATAGGCATAGTAAAAGTGGGCCTTTATCGTCATTGACGCCACGTCCGTACAGGTAACCACCGCGTTCGGCAAGTGTAAAAGGATCACTTAACCAGTCGGTGCTTGCGGTTGCCGGCACTACGTCTAAGTGTCCCAAAACAGCAATATGGTCACGATTTTCAGGGTCGTTTGGGGATAAGTCTTGATGGCTACTAGCGATCTCAGCATCAACCGCATAGCCCGCATGGTCTTTAACTTTAAAACCAAGGCCCTTGGCAATATCTAAGAAAACATCAAATGCCCCTCGGACACCTGTACCAAAGGGGGCATTTGATCCGGATGTTGTAAGATCTCTGACGGATTTTTGTGCAATCAATAAACCGAGATCTCTTTTCCAAGCGGCAATTGTCTCATCCGTTCGACTTTCGATATGTTTAAGAATTAAAGCCGTATCCATCTCCACATCACACATCTTTATTTTTTTAAAGTCCGTGACTCTTCTAAAATACCACGCATGTACTGACCATCACCAAATGGCAGGTGGTCAAGCATGGGGTGGGCGGTAACTTGTGCGAACACTTCCTCGGTGACACCAATTGAATCAAGATCTTTACGTAGACCGAGCACGTCTAGGAAGGTTTCAACAGCCTCTGCTAAGTTTTCTTCATCTGATAAGAAATCAGAATATTCCTTCATCAGGGCAAAAATTGTTTGATAGTCTTCCTCGTGTTTCTTGCTACTAGCCTTTAAGAATGCGGGATAAACAATAGCTAAAGCTTGTCCGTGAGGGACATGGACGTAGCTGCCAAGTAATTCTGAAAGCGGGTGTGGGGCTTCAGCTCCACCGTTAGAGAGTGCCTTGCCGGCCATTGTGTCAGCTAAAGACATCATCATTCTAGCCTCTAAATTATCAGGTTCCTTGTAGACAATAGGTAAATACTTAAAAATTAAACGTAAAGCATTTAAAGAGTCCATTCTGCTAAGTTTAGTCCCGTTAATGCTAATAAAACTTTCAAAAGCATGGGTGAATGCATCAAATCCACTGATAGCAGTTAAACTTCTGGGCATGCTCGTTAAGATTTCCGGATCTAAAATTGCTTCTTTTGCAAACATGGCTTCATGATAAAAAGTTAATTTTTCACCGGCATGGGTTATAACAGATGCCTGAGTGACCTGAGATCCTGTTCCTGACGTGGTCGGTACCGCTATCAAAGGCAAACACTGGTCGGAAGGCCTAGGCGGATTTACAAAAGGACTATTGTAGGTTTCAAATAAAGAATGCCATTTAACTTCTGGCAAACCATAGGTAAAGGCTAAGGCCTTGGCGCTGTCTATACTGCTGCCGCCACCAACAGCTAGTACGAAATCGACAGGATTTTCTTTAATTAAATTTATGCCCTCTTCGAGCATTTCACTGTGAGGATCGGGCTCAACTTTGTCAAAATGAATAACACTGATCCCTTCTGCAGTAAGCAGGTCTTTAACCCTATCATATAGGGGCTTTAGGGGACCAGCATTTTCAGTGGTTACTAAGCAGCACTTGTTGCCATAAGGCTTAGCAATTTTAGCTAAGTTATTTAATGTGCCGGCACCGAAATTTATACGTGTAGGTTGAAAATATCTATGCATTAGTGACTCCTTATTTAAAAATTTAATAATATGATACTTGTCTTTATAGCATTGCTACTTCCGTCACTTAACGGAAGTTTTATTATGTTTTTTCTAGGTTTTCTGGTTTCTTCTTCAAGCCCTGACCACTGCTGATTTTGATTGTTGGAATGATAATCATTAAGGTTAAAAAGCTAAAAAGGGAAACCAAGATGTTTTTAGCAATAAAACCGGAAAAAATGATAATCAGTCCGTCACAGATAAAAACAATTGTTGGTATTTCGCCAACCTTAATTACTTTTTTGATGAGGACCGCCAAAAGATCAGTGCCACCTGTTGCACAGTTGTGACGCAAGGCAATCCCGATGGATAAGCCGATCAACAGACCACCCACTATCATCGCAATAATCAATTGAACGATAAAAGGCAGCCCTGCCATCAAATTAACGTTAGGTACGATTTTGATAAAGAGAGGGATCATCAGCGTGATATACAAGGTTTTAATCCCGAATTTCGAACCTATAAAAATCATCCCTAAAACTAACAGGGGTACAGATACAATAAGGGACATATATTCTAAAGGAATCCCGGTTATTATAGACAGGATGATAGCTAAACCTGTTAATCCACCCGGA
>CAMYEY010000068.1 GCA_947254895.1 uncultured Clostridia bacterium | reverse complement strand
GAGCGCTTGAATGGCATTCAAGAGGTCAGGGGTTCGATTCCCCTCGTCTCCACCAAAAAGCCCTTGGAGCTTCCATTCCAAGGGCTTTTACATTATCTATCACAAAAGTCCTAACTGACCAAAGCAAACTTTTAAGCTAAAGATGCTGTCAGTCTTTCTTTCACAGCAAGCAGGAAGTCTTGAGAATTTACCTTTTGGAGCTTATCACCTTCTGCCAAACTGATGAGGTCACCTGTCATAATACCGTCTTCGACCGTAGAAGTGGCTGCCTGACATAAAAGTTGGCCAAATCTTTCTAGGTCAGCTAGGCCATCAAGCTCACCCCTTTTAGCAAAAGCACCACCCCAGGCAAAGATTGTCGCCATAGGGTTGGTAGAGGTCTGTTCGCCTTTTTGGTAACGGTAGTAGTGTTGGGTCACTGTTCCGTGAGCTGCCTCGTATTCATAACAACCATCCGGGGAGACTAAGACTGAACTCATCATGGCCAGGCTGCCAAAAGCTGTGGAAACCATATCGCTCATCACATCTCCATCATAATTTTTGCAGGCCCAAATAAAGCCTCCTTCTGACCTAATAACCCGGGCCACAGCATCATCAATCAAGGTATAGAAATAACTGATACCTGCTTTTTCAAAAGCCTTTTTGTATTCTCGATCATAGATCTCCTGAAAGATCTCTTTAAAAGCACCATCATATACTTTGGAGATTGTATCTTTGGTTGAAAACCAGAGATCTTGTTTTTCCTCTAGGGCAAAGGCAAAACAGGTATGGGCAAAGCTAGCGATTGAAGCCTCCAAATTATGAACGCCCTGGATGATACCTGCGCCGGGCATCTTCTGGATGAGCTTGCTGGTGATTTCACCTGATTCTCCAACAAAGGTTAGAAAAGCCGTTCCTCCTTCTTTTGTCCTGATTTCCTGATTCTTGTAGATATCCCCATAAGCGTGCCGGGCAATCGTAATGGGCTTCTGCCAGCTTTTTACAGCCGGTTTAATGTTGTTAACCAGGATAGGGGTTCGGAAGATGGTTCCGTCCAAAATCCCCCTAAGGGTCGCATTAGGACTAGGATGGAGTTTTTTCAGTTGATACTCCTCTTTTCTCTGCAAGTTGGAGGTAATCGTAGCACATTTAACCCCGACACCATATTTTTTACAGGCCTCAGCCGCTTCAACCGTGACCTGGTCGTCCGTCTTGTCACGCTCGACTAGAGAAAGGTCGTAATAGTCCGTTTTAAGGTCAACAAAGGGTAGAATCAAATCTTCTTTGATCATTTGCCAAAGAATTCTCGTCATCTCATCTCCATCCATTTCTACTAAAGGTGTCTGCATTTTAATTTTTGTCATACTAGATCCTCCACTCTTTTGCTAAACAATTTTTAAATTGTGATATTTGTCACTGCCAAAATATAGTAAATAGCCTAACATGTAGCCAATAACAAGTAAAAGGAAAAAATAAAGTCAGAAATTACCATAAGGAAATTACTGATAGAACTCGAGAGTGGAATCTAGAAAGGAATTTTATGAGTATTAAACTAACACAAGAAATGCAAAAAGCTTGGCAAGGTTTTGAGACAGGCAATTGGTCCGAAACCATCGATACCAGAGACTTTATCCAGAAAAACTATGAGCCCTATACAGGGAACGATAGTTTCTTAGCTGACGCAACTGAAACAACTCAGTACCTCTGGAATAAAGTAAACAATATGATTATCAAAGAGGTCAATGATAAGACTGTTACCGTTGACACAAGCCGCTTTAGTGGAATCGATAATTTTGAGCCCGGTTATATTGATAAGGACAAAGAATTAATTGTTGGCCTCCAAACAGATGCTCCTCTCAAGAGAATGATGAACCCCTATGGTGGTTTCCGTATGGTTAAAAGCTCCTTAAAAGCTTACGGTCTTGAACTGGATCCCGTTATGGAAAAACACTTTACAGAGTTCCGCAAGACCCATAACGAAGGTGTTTTTGATGCCTATACAACCGAAACGAGGAAAGCCAGGACCGTTGGTCTCTTAACCGGTCTGCCCGATGCTTATGGCCGTGGTAGGATCATCGGCGACTACCGTCGTGTTGCCCTTTATGGTATCGATTGCCTGATTGAAGAGAGAACCAAAGACAAGGCAAACTTGACCGGTGATGCAACAGAAGAAATCATCCGTCATAGAGAAGAAATGTCAGAACAAATCAGGGCTCTCCAAGCCATTAAGTCTATGGCTGCCAAATACGGTTTTGATATTGGACGTCCTGCCTATACCGCTCAAGAAGCTATCCAGTGGTTATATTTTGGCTACCTGGCTGCTGTTAAAGAGAACAACGGTGCTGCCATGTCTCTCGGAAGAAACACAGCTTTCCTTGATATCTACATCGACCGTGACCTTAAAAATGGTTTAATTAATGAAAGCCAAGCTCAAGAGTTAGTTGACCAGTTTGTTATCAAACTCAGACTTGTCCGTCACTTAAGGACACCTGAATATGATGAACTCTTTGCCGGCGACCCCACCTGGGTTACAGAAAGTATCGGTGGTATGAGTGAAGACGGCCGTACCCAAGTTACAAAGACCGCTTTCCGTTTCCTCCATACCTTGGTAACACTTGACACCTCACCGGAGCCCAACATGACCGTCTTATGGTCCAACGACCTGCCCCAAGGCTTCAAAGACTTCTGTGCTAAGATGAGTATCAAGACTGACTCTATCCAGTATGAAAATGATGACCTACTGAGACCGGTCTACGGTGATGACTGTGCTATCGCCTGCTGCGTATCCGCTATGAAAATTGGTAAAGAGATGCAGTTCTTTGGTGCTAGAGCTAACCTGGCTAAAGCTCTCCTCTACGCCATCAACGGTGGTTACGATGAAGTGAAAAAGGATAAAGAAGGTAATCTGATTAGGGTTATTGACGGTGTTGAAATGAATACCGAAGAAACCTTAACTTATGATCGGGTACTAGCTGACTACAAAACCATCATGGATAAGTTAGCTAAGCTCTATGTCAACACCATGAACACCATCCACTACATGCATGATAAATATGCATACGAAGCAAGTCAGATGGCCCTCCACGATCCCTTTGTCCATATCTACATGGCCTTTGGTATCGCCGGTATCTCCATCGCAGCAGACTCTCTCTCCGCTATCAAGTATGCTAAGGTAAAACCGATCAGAGATGAGAATGGTATTGCTATCGACTTTGAAACAGAAGGCGACTTCCCCAAATTTGGTAACGACGATGACCGGGTTGACGAAATTGCTGTTCAGATTACTGAATACTTTATCGAAGCTCTGAGAAAAACACCTACCTACAGGAACTCCGAGCATACCCTCTCCCTCTTAACCATTACCTCCAACGTTACCTATGGTAAGAAGACAGGGAGCACACCGGACGGCAGGAAAAAGGGTGAAGCTTTTGCTCCGGGTGCCAACCCCATGCACGGTAGAGATAAATCAGGTGCCTTGGCTTCATTGAACTCTGTTGCCAAGCTACCCTACAAGGACTGCTGTCAAGATGGTATCTCAAATACTTTCTCCATCATTCCTTCTTCTCTCGGTAAGAATGAGGAAGAGAGAGTATCAAACTTAGTCAACATTTTAGACGGATACTTTGAGCAAAAGGCCTACCACGTCAACGTCAACGTCCTTGAAAGAGCTCTGTTGATCGATGCTATGGATCATCCTGAAAAATACCCCAACCTAACTATCCGGGTATCAGGATATGCTGTACGCTTTAACCAGCTTGACCGGGCTCACCAGGAAGAAGTTATCGCTAGAACCTTCCACCAAGGCCTATAAGACCTTGTTCTGAATTCTGAAAGGGGGCGGATTTTCTAAAAGAATCCGCCCTCTTTTTTTTGTTATAATAAAGTTAGCAGATTGGGACTGGTGTCTACCAGCTAGGCTAAGCCCTCTAGTTTCCAACTCTGTTATTGAGATCAGGAAGGAGTATACTGTGCCCGACCAAGCAAATATTCAAGATAAAATTATCGGTCGTCTACACTCCATGGAGACCATGGGTTTGGTAGATGGACCTGGCATTAGGACTATCTTCTTTCTTCAAGGCTGTCCCCTGCGTTGCAGGTACTGCCACAATCCTGATACCCAAGCCATGACTGGCGGTAGAGAAATCAGCCCCCAAGAAATTTTACAATACGCTAAGCGTTACAAGCCCTATCATGGTCAGGATGGGGGGATTACTTTTTCAGGTGGAGAACCCTTGGTACAAGGAAAATTTCTAGCAGCCTGCCTAAAGCTCCTCAAAGAAAATGGCTTTACCACCTGTCTTGATACATCCGCCTACGGGCAAAAAGAATATTATCCACAAATATTCCCGTATGTAGATACCATCCTCCTTGATATCAAGTCTTTTACAGATGACGGCTATAAAAACATGGTGTTTGGAAGCATTAAACCTGTTTTGGATTTTATGAACAATCTGGATGCTTACGGATTTAACGGCTTGATCTGGATCCGGCACGTGATGGTCCCCGGCTATACAGACAATAAAGAGTCCATGAAGGAATTGGTTAAAATAATAAAGCCCATCCAACATCGGGTAGAAAGACTCGAGATTCTCCCCTACCATACAGCTGGCATAGCTAAATACGAGGAATTGGGTATGACTTATAAGCTCCCCGGAGTAGAGCCCATGGATCCTGCAAAAGCTAAGGAGTTCGAAATTTATGCTAATGAACTCTTGGCCGAACAAATGAGTTTATCAAGGCATGAGGCAAGATTGAAGCAATTGGAAACCTATCATAAGTCTGAAGAACGCTTAGAAAATCGGATAAAGGAAAAACTTATAGAACTAGAAAGAACTGGAGAAAATATGAAAAACGCATCAAAACAAGAGGTAGATGCTAAGGCCATGTTGATCCTGGATGACTTAGCCAATCACCCCCTCTTTAAACATCTCCACCCAAAGGTATTTGAGGATATTAAATCTGAGTTGATCGTTATGGACTTAGATAAGGATCAAACCATTTTTACCCCAGGTGATAAGCCCGACTACATGTATGTCATCTACTCCGGCGCAGTTAAGATCTTTACCCTCTTGGCTGATGACCAGGAACAGATTCTCTATATCTACAGAAAGGGGGATTTTGTTGGCGGCCACAACCTTCTCTCCCATAGCCCTTACTGGTATACAGGTGTTGCTATGCTTGAATCGGTAGTAGTTGCTATCCCTTCCTTGGTTTTCGAAGCCTATTTTGCCAGCCAAAAACCGGTTTTAAAAGAAGTTCTGAGCAAGAGTTTTGAGCGAATCCGCTGGGCAGAAGACCTGATAAACCGCCTAGCCACTTTGAACTCATCAGTTAAGACAGCAGGACTGATTTTGAGACTGGCTGAGAGTGCCGGTGAAATCATCTATGACCAGAATGGTCATGTCATCACTGTCAACGATAAAAAAGCGATCACCATTCCCCTGGCCTTTGACCGGTCTGAATTGAGCAATTTTTCCGGTATGACCAGGGAATCTTTAACCAGGAAGCTTGGAGAATTTGAGTCCCTAGGCTATATCAAGCTTGAGCATGGAGAATTAACTATTTTAAATTTAGCTGCCTTGGAAGCTTATTTAGACTAGTAGAGTCTAATTGGAACTATGACTAAAAAGGGCAAACTCCAGTGGAGTTTGCCCTTTTTATTGGCCTTTTATCTCACAGCCTGCTGATTAATTTAACTCGCTCTTTAGGCTTTCCAGGAGGGTCTTGGCCTTCATCTTATGCATGGAGTAAAGGATGGATAGGATGATAAAGATAAAGATGACTATCATAGCCAGGAGGATAGCCTGCCAGGGGATAAAAAGACCTGTGTCAAAAGACTGGTTAACAGCTATTTGAATCAAGAAGGAGAATCCCAAGGCCAGGGGCAGGCCAAAAATAATAGACCTGGTCCCGTAAAGGAGACTCTCAAAGAGTGCCATCTGCCTAAAATCTCTCTTAGACATACCCAGGCTTTCGAGCATGGCAAAGTCCCTACTCCTAAGCCGAATATTGGTCGTTACCGTATTAAAAACATTGGTCAGAGCAATCAGGCTAATCAGGCAGATGAAGCCATAGCAGAAGATATTAACGATGGCCACCGTGCTTTGTGAGGCCTCTCGCGTACTCTTAATATCATGGTAGTAAGCCGCATTCCCTAAGGGGGTAGAGAGTTCATCGAGCTGATTTAAGAACTTCTTATGACCATTTGCTGTCGTTTCAATTGCGTATCCGTAGCTAGCCCGATCCGGATTCTCAATGAGTTTAGCCCTTGAGCTGGCCGGTAAAAACAAGGTAAGCCCACGCCATTCTGAGGCCATATGGTCAGGTCGTTTTTGGCTAAAGTACTTAAAGGAAAGGTCACTTTCAGACGGACTGGCTTCCGCCAAGTCTATACTTTTTTCTGTTGCTTCACTCTCTAAAGACTTGCTAAAATGAGCCTGAGCTTTCCCCTCTTGGACAGCAATATAGGCAAACTTATAGTCACCCTGGTCTGCTATTTGCAGCAGTTTAGCTTTTGCTCCTTCCTTGAAAAAATCATATTGCAAGAAGGACCCACTCGCAGACCGTTCGACAGTCTGATTCAAGACTAAGGGACAGATCCTTCCCCCCTCCTCGAGTTTATAGTCCTCTGGCTTGATGTTGGATTGAACTAAATAGGCTGAAAAATCAGCATCCGGCAAGAAAACCAGGCTCAAATTCACTAAAAAATGGTCATCCCCTAGGTCTTGTAGTCCCAATTCAGACTCGCCCTTCTCCCAAAGATTCAGAGCCCGGTCATTGATAGAGGACTTATCCAGGACAAAATAACTCTGGTAGACCTCCTGACCATGAACTGAAGCTGAACCTTCCATCTGGGACAACAGTTTGAGCCCTTCATCTAAATCAATCCTTTGCTGTTCAGGCAAATTTTCATTGCGAACTGAATAAACAACATCTGCACCTTCTTCTGTAAAAATCCCCTGGGCAGAGCTGCTAAGCAATTTGCTAAAGGTAAAGGCTGACAGGAAAAGGACTATACTCAAGGCCAAGCCAACCACCGTTGACCGGTACTTACGTTTGCTCAGTTTATAGTATTTACTGGCCAGGTAGGCGGGAACGGGGAATATTTTCCGGGCAAGTTTCCCTGTTTTAACCGGTCGGTTGACGATTTCTCGACTTTGCCGAATAGCTTCAATAGCCGGTATTTTTGAAGACTTATAGGCAGGCCAATAAGCTGAAAAAAGAACTGTCAAAAGACTCAGGCTGCCAGCAAAAATAAGGGCCGGCCAAGAGACTTTAAGGTCTATGACCACCGAGTTATTGATCATACTTGTTTTTTCTAAGAGGTCACGGACAGCCAGGAGGGTTACCTTGATCCCCAAGAGGCCTCCCAAAATACCTAT
>CAMYEY010000067.1 GCA_947254895.1 uncultured Clostridia bacterium | reverse complement strand
TTATTTGGCCTTGCCTTGGTTTGCAACCTCGGCCATCATCTTTTTAATCTCGTCGGCATCGCCCAGATAATATTTTTTGATGAAGGTGAAATCATCTTCAAACTCATAAACAAGGGGAACACCGGTTGGGATGTTTACGCCAACAATGTCCTCATCGGAAATGCCTTCAAAGTATTTTACCAAAGCTCTCAAGGAGTTACCGTGGGCAGCAATGATGACTCTCTTGCCAGCGTCAAATTCAGGTTTGATGACCTTTTCAAAATAAGGAACAGCTCTTGCGATGGTCTCTTTGAGACTTTCGGTCAGAGGCAGGACTGATTTGTCGGCAACATCCCTGTATTGTTCTTGCAGGGCAGGGTTACGGGGATCATCAGCGGTTAGTGCCTTGGGGGGAACATCAAATGACCTACGCCAAATCAAGACCTGGTCTTCGCCATATTCTTTAGCGGTCTCAGCCTTGTTGAGGCCTTGCAGAGCACCGTAATGTCTTTCGTTGAGCTGCCATGCCTTATACACGGGTAGCCATTCACGGTCCATCTCTTCCAAAGCCAGGTTTAATGTATGGATGGCCCGCTTGAGGTAAGAGGTATAGCAGACATCAAAGTCAAAGCCGTTTTCTTTGAGCAAGTGTCCAGCCTTTCTGGCTTCTGCCTTACCTTGTTCGGTCAGGTCAACATCTGTCCAGCCGGTGAACTGGTTGGATTTATTCCACTCACTTTGGCCGTGACGCATCAGTACTAGTTGTTTCATTTCAAACCTCCATTTTTATAGCATTAAATTGTTAATTTCTATTTGATTCCCTCTCATTCTACCATAATCAAACGACCAAAACGTCAATGTCTAAGTCTTTCAGCTTTTCCAGCTCCATTTGGTCGGCGTGACTATCTGTGATCAAACGGTCTACCTTGTCGAGTTTGGCAAAAATATAATTGTGGGTAAAGCCGATCTTACGGTTGTCTGCTACCACGATCGTCTTGCCCAGACAGCTGTTGATCATTTCCTTGTTGATAGCTGTTTCATAGGCGGAAGCCGAAGATAGACCCTTCTCTGAGCTTATTCCGGAAACTCCGAGGATACAGACGTTAGCCATGATATCCTTGATCGTGGCTAGGGCATAGTTACCTGTGGTCCGCATTTTTGCGTAGGTGTTGTGGTTGTCCTGGGTAATCTCGCCGCCGACCAGGATTAGCTTCAGGGTGGGGTTACGGTCTTCAAAGAGGCTCAGTGCATTATTGGTGACGACAGTAACATAGTCTGATTGAATATGCTTAATCAGGCGGAGGGCGGTAGAGCTGGAGTTGATATAGACGACATCACCCGGTAGGAGAAGGCTAGCTGCAGCCTGGGCGATGGCCTCTTTTTCTTCGATGTTTGTGGAGAAGAGGGTATCACTGTCAAATTCCGGGAGTATATTTTTGACAAAGTCCCCGTTGATGCTCCTATACCTGGTTGATAAACTGTTTTCTTTCTCGAGAAATTTGAGGTCCCGCCTAATGGTTGCCTCTGAAACGTTGAGGTCGCTGGCTAAGTAAGGGAGGTCGCGATTGGGGTCCTGTTGTAGTATTTTTATCAATTGGGCTCGACGTTGTCTGATGTTAGCATCTGAATTTCTCATTTTGTTTACCTTCCGCACAATTTTGCTAAGTGTCCAGCAGAACTGGCTATGGTGTTTATTTTGCTTATTTTTTACAAAAATGCAATAGATGGCATGAGTGTTGCAAATTTATTCAAATAAAATCATAAAAATTATTTTTAAAGCAATTAATATTGTGGATTACACAAAAAGTCGAAAGAAATTTTGACATAATATTAATTGTATGAAAATTTCATAGTTGTTAACATATAATGACTATAAGAAATGGGATAAATGACAGCTTGTTTGGTCGATTTGAATAAAAGCTAGACTTTATGTTTCAGCCGACAAGGGAGCATGGCTTTTATAATTTGCCGATAAGGCAGAAGAGGTAACGAGATGAAAGTAGATAAAAAAGTAATTGCAGAATTAAATCTGTGCTACGCCATTGGTCTTTTAAATTCGGGTGGCCAGAGGTCTTTTGTTGTTGCCACGGAAAAAGAAGGTGAGTGCCAAAGGTTTGACCTGGAAGGCAATTACTTGGAAACCGTGTGGACTGAGCCGGGCGGCATTATGACTATGATCCAAGTTCCGGGAGGCAATGGAGCTTTTCTTGCTACCCATAAATTTTATTCCCCCAACAACTCCGCAGAAGCTTATTTGGTCCAGGCCGTTCCGGTAGATGCTACCGGTAAACCGGTTAAAGACTTGACCGAAGACCATACTTGGCGGGTGATCCGTTTGTGCGATATGCCTTTTGTTCATAGGTTTGGCATTATCAAGTCAGGCGAAAAATCTTACATCATCGCTTGTACCCTTAAGTCCGACCATGAGTACAAAGAGGACTGGCGTTTCCCCGGTAAGGTTTTGGTTTGTGAGTTGCCGGATAACCTCCTGGACTATGACGCAGACCAAGGAAAACCCTTAGAATTTACCGTCATTAAAGAAGGATTGACCAGAAACCATGGCTTTACCATTACCAACTACAAGGGACTGCAGGTTTGTTTTATAGCGACTGAAAATGGAATCTTCAGGATAACTCCTCCAGAGAAGGACCGGGCGGACTGGCAAATAGACCGGATTTTAGATATGGCTTCCAGTGATCTTAGGATTATCGATCTTGACCAGGATGGCCGATTGGAATACTTGGTTTTTGCCCCCTTCCATGGGGAAAACCTATACATCTATAGGGAGACCGATAAGGGTCTGGAGAGGATCTATGACCACGAGCCCAAGCTCCCCTTCCTCCATGCTCTATGGGCAGGAGAGCTTTCAGGCAAGCCCTGTTTCTTGGCGGGTAACCGGAGAGAAGACCAAGACCTTTACCTCGTTACTTGGGATAAGGAAAAGGGCGGCATCGTCTTTGAAACCGTTGATAAGGGCAGAGGTCCCACCAATGTCGATGTTTATAGCAACCAAGGGGAAGATTATATTATTTCGGCTAACCGTGAAACCAACGAGGTTGCCCTTTATAAGATAAAGTTAGATTAGGGCCGGACTAAATCAGTTTGGCCATCGGTCACAATTTAATCTTGGCTAGAAGCAAGTAAAAGCAAGACAGATAGGAGAAACAAGATGTCTAAATTAGATGAAATCACAAGAGAAAGTTGGATTCTTGGTGCCTTCCCTGAGTGGGGAACTTGGCTCAATGAAGAAATTGACAACACAGTTGTCGAACCGGGCACTTTTGCCATGTGGTGGCTAGGTGTTGTCGGCTGCTGGTTTAAGACCGAAAACGACACCAATATCGCAATTGACCTCTGGTTTGGCAACGGTAAACGGACACAAAAAGTCGCTAACATGAAACCCTACCACCAGATGAGAAACATGATGGGGGTTAAAAAGCTCCAACCAAACCTGAGGGGCTATCCGATCGTATATGATCCTTTTGCAGTGACCAAATGTGACGCTGTTTTTGCTACCCACTACCACAATGACCACATCGACCCGTTTTTCGCTAAGGCTGTCCTCGACAATTGTGGACCTGACGTCCCCTTTATCGGACCGGCTGAATGTATCAAAAAGTGGGTTGGCTGGGGTGTTCCCGAAGACCGTTGCCGCCTAGTAAAACCTGGTGATGTCATCAAGATCAAAGACACAGAAGTTCATGTTCTTGACTCTTACGACAGGACCTGCCTGGTGACCACTGAAGTCGGTGAGGACTTGGCCGGCGTTTGCCCAACCAATATGGATGAAAAAGCTGTTAACTACCTCTTTAAATTTCCGGCAGGCACGGTTTATCACTCAGGTGATTCCCACTACAGTATCCGCTATGCCGAGATTGGTAAGAAATATGATATCGACATCGCCTTTGGTTCGTATGGCGAAAATCCGGCAGGCTGCCAGGATAAGATGTCCTCAGTCGATATGTTGAGGATGGGCGAGGCTACCCGCTGCAAGGTCGTTATACCTCTCCACTATGACGTTTGGACCAACTTTAAAGCCGATCCTAAGGAGATCCTCTACCTTTATAAGTATAAGAAAGATGTGCTCGAATATAAGTTCCACCCCTATATCTGGGATGTAGGTGGCAAGTACGTCTGGCCTCTCGATAAGGATAAGATTGAATTCCACTATCGCCGGGGCTTTGAAGATTGCTTCGAAGAAGAAGCTAATGTTCCCTTCAAGTCTATCCTGTAAGATATTAACGGTAAGGTAAGAGCTATGTTACTGAAAGAAATCTATGAAAAACAGCACTTCGTCTTTCACGAGTCGGCCCCCGATTGGCGGGAAGCCATCCGCATGGCTTGCAAGCCTCTGGAAACAGCCGGCTTGGTAGTCAAAGATGATTATGCTCAAGAGCTTATTTCTTGTGTAGAAAAGCATGGTCCCTACATCGTTTTGATACCGGGCGTAGCCATGCCCCATAGCACAGAAAATGCAGAGGGTGCTAAGGGAACCGGGATTGGTTTTATGCGTTTGGCCCAGCCGGTAGCCTTTGAAGAAGGTAATCCTGAAAAGGATGCCCAGCTTTTCTTTACCCTGGTTTCAACAAACTCCGACGAGCATATGGCTAATATGCAGAGACTTTACAGCATATTAACAAATGCGGAGGCTATTGAAAAACTTAAGGTCGCAGAATCTCCCGAAGACTTGTTGGCGGTCGATGCCCTTTTAGAAGAGTCTGTAGAGGAGTAATTAAGTGCATGACTCCCTCTTCAAAGGAGAGGGAGTTTAATCTTGGCAAAGAGAAAATGCCAAGAAAAATAGGAGGTATACATGGAAGGTGTATTAGGTATTTTAACGGCTTTTTGGGAGTTTTTTGTTAATAACTTCCTGACCCAGCCAGCGTTCTTTATCGGTTTGATGGTTGTTGTAGGCTATATCTTACTGCGGAAACCCTGGTATGATGTTTTAGCTGGCTTTATCAAGGCGACCATCGGATTCTTTATCCTACAGGTCGGTGCTGGCGGATTAACCAGCAACTTCCGACCTATCTTGGTTGGACTTAAGGACAAATTTAACTTACACGCAATGGTTATTGACCCTTACTTCGGGCAAAATGCAGTCCAAGCCGGACTGGAGGAAACCTTTGGCAAGACCTTTTCAGACGTTATGCTGCTCTTGCTGATCGCCTTTATTTTTAACATTATCTTGGTTGCTTTGAAAAAGTACACCAAATTAAGAGCCCTTTTTACAACCGGTCACATTCAGATGCAGCAATCAGCGACAGCTTTTTGGCTGATCCTCTTTGCTCTACCCGGTCTGAAAAATAGTAACTTTGCCATCCTGATTGTCATGGGTGTCCTGCTTGGTCTCTACTGGGCAGTTGGTTCTAACCTGATCGTTGGAGCTTCCCAAGAATTGACAGATGGTGCCGGATTCACGATTGCCCACCAACAGATGTTTGGTCTTGGCTTCTCTTCTTGGCTAGCTGGAAAAATGAGCCAAAAGAGTAAGAAAGAGTCTCGTCGTTTAGACGATATCAAATTGCCCGGCTGGCTTAAGATTTTCAATGAGAATATGGTTGCTACAGCCATCCTGATGACCCTCTTCTTTGGAGCTATCCTCCTAGTCTTGGGTAAACCCTATCTGGTAGAGAAAGAGTTTTTAAAAGAAACAGACACCTTCTTCTTCTATATCATGAAGACAGCTTTCCACTTTGGTGTCTACCTGGCCATCCTGCAACTTGGTGTTCGGACCTTTGTTACAGAATTGACCAACTCCTTCCAGGGTATTTCATCCCGTCTCCTGCCCGGTGCTGTACCTGGTGTTGACTGTGCTGTTGCCTACGGTTTTGGTTCAAGAAATGCTGTAACCATCGGCTTCCTCTTTGGTGCCTTTGGCCAGTTCTTAGCTATCATTGCCCTCATCCTGCTAAAGAGCCCAACCTTGGTTGTGGCCGGCTTTGTTCCTGTCTTCTTTGACAATGCTACGATTGCTGTTTACGCAGATAATAAGGGTGGTGCTAAGGCTGCCATGCTGCTGCCCTTCCTATCCGGTCTCTGCCAGGTCTTTGGTTCAGCCTTTATTGCCAGCTTCGTCGGCCTTGCCGGCTATGGCGGTTACCTAGGTATGTGGGACTGGGCTGTTGTCTGGCCTGTCTTTACAGTAGCTATGAAATATCTCAGCTATGTCGGACTCGCCCTCTGCGTTATTTTCTTAATTGCAATCCCTCAGATTCAGTATCGCCGGAACAAGGATACCTATTTCCTAGAAACCGAGAACTGGGAAGAGTGTAAGAGAATTCGTGCAGAAAAAGCTGCAGCTAAGTCAAAATAAAAAATATTTTAATAGCTTCAATAAGGATCCCGGCCTTAGTTCAGTTTTTACAAGCAGTATCCAAGGCCGGCTTGTCCTGTAACAAAGAATAGATCAGTACTTAGATCAGGAAAGGACGGACTAAAGATGATCAAGGTTTTAGTTGCCTGCGCCAATGGGGCGGGCTCCAGTTTAATGATGAAGATGGCTGCTGAAAGGGCTTTTAAAAAGTTGGATATCCCTGTTTCTGAAATCCACCACTGTGCCCTAGCAGAAGGTGTAAGCTCAGCTCGCCAATACGACATTGTATTTGTCGCTCAAAATTTTGAGGATATGTATGATAGTGCCAAGGCTCAAGGAGCCAAGGTAATCGGCCTGAGAAATATCATGAGTGACCAAGAGATGATCGATAAGATGACCGAGGCCGGCTACATAGAATTATTTAAATAACAACTTTATAAATTTTAACAGAACAAATAAAATCCCTGCCCGGCCTCTTGGAAGCCTAGCAGGGATAATTTTTTGAAAAAACTAGGGGCTTACAGAGCCATCAGGTTCTTGAGCCTATTTCTTTTGACCATAATAAGCACCCGGCCCGTGCTTTCTCAAGTAGTGCTTGTCGAGGAGGTCTTGTTCAATCCGGCCGATTTTGGGGTTAGCCAGTTCCGTTAGGGTTGCCATCTTGCAGCATTCTTCTAAGACCTTGGCATTGTGGACCGCCTTGATCGCATTCTCGCCGAAAGTAAAGGGTCCGTGGCCGGATACTAAAACACCCGGGACAGCAAGGGGCTCAATTTTTCTTCCTTCGAAGGTTTCGACGATTACGTGACCGGTATTCTCTTCATAGGCGGTGTCAATTTCTTCTTTGGTAAGCTTACGGGTGGCCGGGACATTACCGTAAAAGGTGTCGGCGTGAGTTGTACCGTAGGCCGGTAGGTCGCGGCAGGCTTGGGCCCAAGAGACGGCCCAGGTTGAATGGGTGTGGACAATGCCTCCGATTTCCGGAAATTCCCGGTAGAGAACTAGGTGGGTGGCAGTGTCACTAGAGGGGTTGAGGTCGCCTTCGATGACTTTCCCGGTCTTGAGGTCGACGA
>CAMYEY010000066.1 GCA_947254895.1 uncultured Clostridia bacterium | reverse complement strand
GCCTGCCTCTTATCCAGCTCTGTCGCAATTAGGCCGAGAATGGATCCCCTATGCGAAGTCCCTATAGCCAGATCACACGCAGATGAAATATCTTCAAGTTGGGCATAGCAACCCATAGCCACCAAGAAAATCTTCGGATTTTTTCTTTTCATCCGCCGCAAGTACTGTCTCGATTTACGGCTAGCTTCGGCCGTTACCGTACAAGTGTTGAGGATCCCAACATCAGCTTCTTCAACCCGTGAAACCAGACTAAAATTGTGCCGGCTCAATTGCTGTGCCAGAGCCTGACTTTCATAATGATTCGTTTTACACCCAAGTGCATGAATAAAAAGTTTTGGCAAGTTTATCTCCTTTTGCCCCTGTTATCATTTTTCTTCTTGGGCCCTTGCTTTTTGCTTTTAAAAGACCGAACTGACCCAGTCCCTGATGTTTTATGCTTTTTAGCAGACTTTCGTTTAGCTTTAGCGGACTTACTCTTTGTCCAACTTTGCCCCTTAGACCGCTTACCCTGGCGACCCGATCCCTGGCCCCTATCTCTGGTTCTTTTAGCCTCCTGCTTAGCCTTAGATTGGGTCCTTTTAAATTTGCTAGGTCTAGACTTTTTACTTGGTGTCCCTATGGCTTGGGCTGTTTCATGTTCAATCAAGTGTAGGTCTATAAACCGGCGGTTAACATCTACAGCAGCAATTTGAACGACCATCTTTTGACCTATCCGTAAAATCTGACCGCTATCCTTGTGAATAGCTATCAACCTGTCCGGATCATATTCGTAGTAACCATCTAGGCTCCTAAAAAAGATCGCGCCTTCAACACTTGTCTCCAGTTGGACAAAGATATTGGCCGGTGAAAATCCGGATATTCTACCCGGATAAATTTCACCGATTCTTTCCGCATAGTATTCAGCAGCCTTTTGATCCACAGTATCCCTTTCGGCATCAATGGCTAGACGTTCTGTTTCTGAAACATGGTCACCTAAATCATGGGCTTGACTAAATTCTCTCTTGGAAAATTTTTGCTTATCCCTGAGCCAATCCTTGAGCTTACGGTGACTAAAACTATCCGAATATCGCCGTATAGGAGCTGTAAAATGGCAATATTCCGGCGATGCCAAACCGAAGTGCCCCAGGTTTTTCTCCGTATAGCGTGCCTTGGCCAGAGACCTGAGCAGGATAGCAGAAAGGGTCTGTCCGTAGTCCTGTCCCTTCATTCTCTCCAAGGCATCCGCTAACTCTTTAGGACTGGCCTGGTCAGAAATCCGAACTTTAAAATTCAGGGACCTGGCCAGCTTGAGAAAGTTTTCCAGCTTTTCCCGGTCAGGTAATTCATGTACCCGGTAAAGGACAGGTATTTTGTGCTTAACAGCCAAGTTGGCGGTAAATTCATTAGCTGCTATCATAAATGACTCGATAATATGGTTAGCATAAAGATCTGGCTCGGCATAAATCCTAACCGGTTTTCCCGTCTTGTCGAGCTCGACCTTGGTTTCAGGAAATTCAAACTCTAAGGCTCCTCGCCTCTTTCGCATGGCCTGGAGTACATCTGTTAATTCCCGCATCAAAAATACTCGGTTAGCAAACCAATCCGGCCGGTCAGGATCAACCGGGCTACCATCAATGATAGCCTGAACTTCATTGTAAGAAGACCTGACCTTACTTTGAATAATGGAGGGATAGAGTGCCCCTTGAACAATTTCTCCCCGATTATCGACTTGCATTTCAGCCGTGAAAGCAAAGCGGTCTTGGCCCGGATTAAGGCTGCAAATACCATTTGATAACTGGGCTGGGTACATAGGTATAACACGGTCAACCAGGTAAACACTATTGCCCCTTTTTTGAGCTTCTTTGTCCAAGGCAGAACCGGGTTTAACATAATGACTCACATCAGCTATGTGGACATAAAGGCGATAATCACCATTTTCTAACCTTTCTATGTCAATGGCATCATCCAAGTCTTTAGCATCTTCACCATCAATCGTAACGGTATTAAGATCTCTTAAATCTCTCCTACCAAGATCCAACTCACGGTTTACTTCCGCTTGAGTGAGTTTATGGCCAAAACTTTCCGCTTCTGCTTGCACCTCATCAGGAAATTTTTCCGATAAATTATAAAAACGAACGATCGAAAGGATAGCTGCATCAGCAGACCCTTCTTCGCCCAAGACCTCAACAATCTCGCCGAGAGGCTGACCGGACACACTTAACCCCTTATATTCAACCACTACCTTCATGTTGAAGGGGGCTCCGTTTAAAAACTTTCGCGGTATTATAATTTGATTGCCAATTTCTTGGTCTCTCCGGTCTAATTCAACTAATCCGTCCTTACCATTCTCTCTCAGAACGCCAACTAAATTCGTCATGTACTTCCTTTGCTATTACTCAATGGTAAACTATTATCTACAACAGGTTACTTTATTATAACCTAATTCTCATTAAAACTTTTAATTTGTAGCCTTTCTAGCAAACCTCGCTATCTTTCATAAAAATTATTTTTAAGAATGTTTAAAGATACTCAGCTTAACGCAAAATTAATGCCGGATGTGTAATAATAAAGTTAAATATTTGAGGTTATTTTATATGCGGGATAACAAATCTAAAAACAAAACACTAACCGGACTGATGGCAATAGCATTCCTACTATTGATAATTTTAGTTGGAACCGCCTGCTACCAACTCTGGTTCAAGGATACTTTAGCTGGAAACACAGGTCAAGGTAATTCAAGTAACATTACCGAGACAGCTAGCAACCAGACTTTCCCCCTTAAAACATCGGAACAGTCCACCCAAGAAACTTTAGGAAAAATAACTTTACCCTCAGATACTAATCAAGGCAAAGGGAAGGGCAATTCCATTTCTCAACAAGATGGAACTATCAACCTGGCAGACAAAAGCAAACAAGAAAGACTCAAAAAATATAAAGAAATGGTCGATAAGGGTTACAAATTTATAGCCCTTACCTTTGATGACGGACCCTACGCCCCTGTTGATCAAAGACTTTTAAACCTGCTCAATCAATATGGGGGTCATGCTAGCTTTTTCATGGTCGGTTCAAATATTGGAGCAAATGGTGAGATTATTCAAAGCATCCTCGAGCAAGGTTCGGAGATTGGCAACCACACCTTTAACCACCCGGACTTAACCAAGCTTAGTCCGGACCAGGTCCAAGCAGAGTTTAAATCTACCGAAGATGCTCTAGCCCAGATCACGGACTATAAGATAAAGCTTTTCCGTCCACCCTATGGTGCTTACAATCAAAACACCCTAGACCTCATCCCACATCCCTTCATCCTCTGGAATGTAGACACCATGGACTGGAGCTCAAGAGATGCCGACGCCATCAGCCAAGCCCTGATGCAGGTTTTTCCTGGTGCCATCGTCCTCATGCATTCTCTATATCCGGCAACTGCTGATGCTGTGGAAAGGGTTATGCCCATCTTATACGACCAAGGCTACCGCTTTGTCACTGTCTCCGACCTATTTGAAATCTACGGAATCGACCTCTTGGAAGGACGGGCCTACAATACCCTCAAGGCAGCGGAATAAGTGCATTCAGGAATGGAACCTCCAAGATATATCCACCAACTTCAAACTAGACCTTGGTGAATGGTAGCCCACACTAAAGAATACAATTTCAACCCAAACAGGGAATTATAAAAAGGCCGTCCATGCAAGGTACGGCCTTTTCCCACTATCTAGGCTATCTATTTTTTCCTACTCAGAATGTGATTTAGTCTATGTTAAACTATTCAGCTTTTTCCAAAGTATAAACTAGGTCATCTAGACCAACATTCTGATTCAGCATCGTCTGATTGATTTCAGCCTTGCTAAAGAGGTCCTTGTTAGTCAAAATAACCGGGGTGATCATGTTATAGCCCTTAGCCTCAAGTCCGTCTAGGTCAAAGGTCAAGAGGAGGTCTCCCGCTTTGACCTTATCACCCACAGCAACCTGTGCTTCAAAACCTTGACCGCCCTCCTTGACAGTATCAAGGCCGACGTGAAAAATTAATTCTGCTCCAGCCTCTGTGGTGATCGCAATAGCATGAAGAGTATCAAAAACCAGAGTAACCTCACCTTTTACAGGGGCAAACAGTTTACCCTCTGTAGGGATAATGGCAAAACCAGGTCCCAGCATCTCTTTAGCAAAAGTGGGATCAGGTACATCCTGCATGGTCACTAACTTACCAATTAAGGGAGCCTTAAACTCTTCCGGTCCCTCCGGTTTATTACCAAATAATTTTTTCATCTTTCCAAACATATCTTTCTCCTTCTACTTCTTCAACATTTACTTGTTCACGCTAGGTTTTGCCAGTGTCCACAATTGTAATGTCTGGCCGCCCGTACAGTAAATGCTATGGTCTTTTTCCACCGGATAATAGCGGGTGGTCATAACCCTTTCTCCTTCGTTCAAATAAAACTCTAGGATAGAATTATCTGCCATAAGCCTTAGGCTAGTCAACCCATTCAAAGGACAATAACGGACCTTCCTGCCGGCTCCTGTTTCATTCAAAAACTCCAGCAGACAAAGTCCCGGCTTCCACCTGAATTCCAGATCTTGACCCAGACGTAAGCAACCTTCCGGCTCTTTCACGTTGGGTAGATACAGTTCATAAGACCTGGTATGAAGTTGATAAGCCATCGGGGTCTCCTTTTTCTCCGAGCGAAGGATCTGACCCTCTTGTCTCAACTTTTGCAGCTCCTCTACCGGTTCCTGATAAACTTGCCCTTGGCGAAAGGTCAAAACGCGAGGTAAGCTCAAACAATGCTGCCAACCCCTTGCTACTGTTGGATTTTGATATTCCTCCTGGATATCGGGCAGGCCGGCCCAGGCAATCAATATTCTCCGTCCAGACTGGTCTTGAAAAGTTTGAGGAGCATAAAAATCAAAACCATAGTCCCACTCTCTAAACTTTACTTGATCCAGTTGGACCTGGCGAACCTGGTCCCCTCCAGTCTGATAAACCTGGTCCCGAGTCATAATCAGGTAGCCACTTTGATAGACATTTTGAAAGCTCTCCCTCCCCCTCTCTAAACCTTGTGGAGAAAAGGACAAAATATAGGTAGTCCTACCTGAATCATCCAAGTTAAAGATGTCCGGACATTCCCACATATAGCCAAATTTCTCCTTAGGACCAATCTTTTGATCCAGTTCCCAGTGGACTAGATCTCGACTCCTATATTGCAAAACACCACCGTGGCCTGACTTCGTCCTGGCCCCCAAAACCATATAATAATTTTGCTCTTGCTGCCAAACCTTGGGGTCCCGTATATGGCAACTATAATCTGCAGGATAATCTTCATTGGATAGGAGCAACTGCTTTTCTCCAAACTTTCCTCCCGGTTCAAATACTAAGGTTATCGTAGCTGACCCGCGACCACTATTGATGTAATCATGCCGACCTGGCTCTTTCACATTACCCGTGTAAAAAATATGGCAGGTTTGGCTATGGTCTGCACTAGGTGCTTGTCCTGGATTTTCTCCCACAAAGCTAGAGCCGGAATAAACACCATGGCAATCCCAGGCTGTATCAGGCAAAACGGGAGCTCCCTTGTAAGTCCAGTTAATCAGGTCCTTGGACTGGTAGTGACCCCAGATCTTAAGGCCTGCCCCATCCGCAGAAAAGGGGGCATACTGGAAAAACACATGGTAGGATCCATTAAAGTAGCAGAGACCATTAGGGTCATTAAGCCAGCCAACCGGTGGCATCAGGTGGTAAAGTAACCGCCAAGGATCTGCAGAAACTTCATCAGACTCTGCTTCTTCCACTTTTAGCCTCGCCTCATCAATTAGTTTTGCCAAAGCATTCATGGCATTCTCCTTAACGTTGGCTCAGCCATTATTTCTGGACTTTACTGGCATCCTTATCACTATAGAGGAGCCAAGATAGGACAAAGGCTGTAACAATTGAAGCTACCATAACCAGAGCGTATTGCAAGCTATGATCAGTTGTAATTAGAAAACCAAAAACCCCCGTTACTCCGTAGGCTGTAGCTCCGATTCCGGTCAAACCAGAAACCAAACCGCCCACCAGACCCCCTGCACAACCGGCTACAAACGGTTTCATGTAGCGGAGGTTAACACCAAAAATAGCCGGTTCGGTTATACCAAGAAAAGCAGATAAAGAGGACGGAAGAGCCATAGATTTAATCCGTTGATTTTTGCTTTTAACAGCCACAGCTAGAGCAGCAGCACCCTGGCCGACATTCGCAGCCGTAGCAATCGGCATCCAGATATTAAGTCCGGTTGAACTTAAAAGACCAGCTTCAAGAGCATTGTACATATGGTGAACACCAGCTACGACAGTCGGGGCATAGAGGGCACCGGCCAAAGCAGCACCAAGACCTAAAGGCAAAGCAATGAGCATTTTGGCACCATCAAGGACCAGATTTTCCAGATAGGAAAAGATGGGTCCAATCACAGTTAAGGTAATATAGCCAGTAACGACAACGGTTACCAGCGGGGTAACGAAGAGGTCAATCATGGCCGGAACTACCTTATGAAGTTTCTTTTCAATGACCGACATCAATAGAACAGCAACCACGACCGGTATGACGTGACCTTGATAACCAACCAAAGGAACCTCATAAAGGCCAAACCAAGCCGAAACTGTTGGAACCGACTCTGCACTGGCTACAGCCCAAGCGTTCATTAAATTTGGATGAATCATAATCATGCCGATGACCGCACCGAGGAAAAGGTTTCCACCGAAAACCTTAGCCGAACTTACGGCAACTAAAATAGGTAAAAAGACAAAGGCTGCGTTGCTAAAAAGTAAGAGAATCTGGAACAAACCAGACTCATTTAAGCTGGGTACCGCCTTACCAAGACCTTCTAAGAGGCCCATGATCAGGCCACTGGCAACGATCGCCGGAATAATTGGAACAAAGACATCACCTAAGGTTTTAATGGCTTTTTTGAAAGGACTCTGCTTAGCTGCAGCAACCTGTTTGACCTCTTCTTTTGAAGATTCAGCCACGCCGGCCTCCCTAGCAAATTCAGCAAAAACTTTATTGACTGTACCGGTACCAAAGATAATCTGTAATTGTCCTGCCGAACTAAAGACCCCCTTGACGCCCTCAACTTCTTCTACTGCTGCTTCATTAACCTTTGCATTGTCTCCAATAACTAGGCGGAGCCTCGTAGCACAGTGGGCTGCCGACACAACATTCTCCTTGCCACCTATCTTAGACAGAAGGTCTTGTGCGATTTTTTTGTAATCCATACGTATCTCCATTCTTTGAATAGTATGTTCTGACCAGGTCTCCAGCTGTAAACTCTAAAAATATTATTTTGTCTAAATTCATCTTTAGCCGGGGCCACCCAGCCATGTCTCATACATATTAAAGCAAAAAATCCTTATTTCTGTAAACATTTTGTGCAAATTTTATAATTCATAATATAGTGACAAGAAAAAAGCCCTAAAACGCAAGTGTTTCAGGGCTTTTCCGATGGTGGGAGATACAGGGCTCGAACC
>CAMYEY010000065.1 GCA_947254895.1 uncultured Clostridia bacterium | reverse complement strand
CGGTGGCGAATCGTCGGCAGCGTCAGATGTGTATAAGAGACAGGGCAAAACCACACTTAAACAAAAAATTATTAAAGTTAAACTTAACAATGCTACTTTCTTTAGCTTCATTTTTCACACCTTTCTCTAATTTAATAGACCGGCATAAAGCCGGTCTGTTTTTGTTCCTTAATTATTTCTTTATTCTTAATAACAATGCCTGAAGCCCGGATCAGCTAGTGTCTTAGGCAAGGTTTTGACCTGATTTAGATTGTTATTAATTATTCTAATCCCTTGTGGCTTCTTAACAGTTTCACTTGGCTTGACACTCTTGTTAGGTTTAGTTGTAGATGTTGGCTTAGTAGTTTGTTTCTCCTTATACCGCTCATCTACAGGTTTAACAAGGTTCTTTTCCTCTGTTTTCAGCGTTACCTTGCCGGTCTGCTTGTCTACCGTGTAGGTAGTAACAATATCCTTAGAACCATCCTTACCAGGGATAATTTCAAAACCTGCCTTTGGCTCGAGTTTCTTATGAGGGATTACCACATGCTCTACTTTAGGCTTGATGCCCTTATATATGATTTTCTTGGCCTCGTCCTTACGTTCTTTACCATAATCCATTTCAGGATCGCCCTCATAAGTGTAATTGATTTCCTTATAGGTTTCGTCTACCGGAGCGACTAGGTTCTTCTCTTCTACTTTTGGTGTTACCTTGCCAGTCTTTGGATCTACAGTATAAGTCGTAACGATATCTTTGCTACCATCCTTACCCGGGATAATCTCAAATCCTGCCTTTGGCTCGAGTTTCTTATGAGGGATTACCACGTGCTCTATCTTGGGCCTGATACCCTTATAGATGATTTTCTTGGCCTCGTCCTTACGCTCTTTGCCATAATCCATTTCAGGGTCACCCTCATAAGTGTAATTGATTGCCTTATAGGTTTCGTCTACTGGGGCGACAAGGTTCCTTTCCTCTGTTTTTGGCGTTACCTTTCCAGTCTGCTTGTCTACCGTGTAGGTAGTGACGATATCCTTTGAACCATCCTTACCCGGGATAATCTCAAAACCTGCCTTTGGCTCGAGCTTCTTATGAGGGATTACTACATGCTCTGTCTTGGGTTTAATGCCCTTATAAATGATTTTCTTAGCATCATCCTTACGTTCTTTGCCATAATCTATTTCAGGGTCACCCTCATAAGTGTAATTGATTGCTTTATATGTTTCGTCTACTGGGGCGACATAGTTCTTCTCTTCTACTTTTGGGGTTACCTTACCCGTCTGCTTGTCTACCGTGTAGGTAGTGACGATATCTTTGCTACCATCCTTACCCGGGATAATCTCAAAACCTGCCTTTGGCTCGAGTTTCTTATGGGGGATTACTATGGTTTCAGTTTTAGGCTTTACCCCTACAGATACAACCTCGTCCTCTTTTTGCTGTACCAGTTGTTCCTTGGTGTTTTTCGCTATATAGTCCGGAGTTGATACTTTAAATGAGGGTCTGAGGCTACAGGCAGGATTTTCATGATAATCATCAGCAAAATCACTAGTACCATCACAATCTTGAGTAAGTCTGTATGAAATAGTAATTGTTTTCGAACCTTTAGCTTCTATTTTATCGAAATAAAACCATAAATCTCGACCATCAACAGCCGTCGGTCTAACATCAGAAGAATCATAGGTTAAGGCTTTCACAGGCCCGGCCGCAAATTGGACATCATAAACCGGGAACTCGTTTGAATTTTTAACCGTTAGAATTCTTTTCAGGATATCCCCTTTTTTCCACCTATTTTCTGAAGAATCAAGTTTACCGCTAACTGATAAGCCTGTATTGAACCCTGGGAGACGTGAATCTGTTTCTTTTACGTAAAAACGCTTAATTACGCCTTTTTTGCCATTGGTTACAGTAAGATTTTCACTGCCAAAATCTCGATTATAATCGGCTGTATATTGAGTTTCATACGGTATTTCTTTGGTTTCTAAATCAACCCTTCGTCCTATTATAATTATTGTTTTTCCAGGTTCAGTAGTAGTATCAAATACATCTGTAGACCCATCAGCTGACCACTCAACTTCATTATTGACATCTATCCAATATGAATGGTTTTGTATGTACTTATATTCAGCTTTTATCACTGCTGGCGTAATAATGCTTACACAAAAAATCACGGCCAATAAGCCCAATAATAGTGCCTTACTTAGTTTTAACTTCATTCTTACTCCTTCCTATAAAAAAACAGGCCAGCTATTGCCGGTCTGCTTTGATATCATAATTTTAAAATTTCCCTTATTTTTACTTATACAACAATATCCTTTATTGCCCTTTCAATTTCACCTAAAAAAGAGTCTTTGGTCTTTTCGCCGGCAGCTATTCTGCTTAAAGCCATTTCCCAAACAGCCGTCATCTTTGCCGACTTAAACCTTGGTGCAACAATTGAAACAAGATCATGACCCATCTCAGTTGCTACTAGGTTTTTCTTGCACCTTTTAATAAATTTTCGCCTAATCAATGTCTCTATAATTCCAGCCCTAGTGGCCGGGGTGCCGATACCTTTTCTTTCAACTTCGACACCTTTTTCTAAAGAATCATTTCCGGCTATCTCCATAGCCTTAAGCAAAGTTTCTTCTGTATAGTGCTGTGGGGGCTTCGTAAACTTTTCATTGATTTTTTTGTCTAAAACATCAAGCACATCCCCCTCGCTTAAAGAGGGCAATATAACGTCCTTAGCCTCCTTGCCATAAACATTCTCAGCATAAATAGAAAATCCTGGCTCTAAAACCACTTTGCCGTTCGCAACAAAGGGCTGACCTCCTATATTACATATAATCCTCGTAAGGCTCTCTTTCTTATCAGAACTAAAAGCCATAAGGAGTTTCGCCTTTATCAGGTAATATATACGTCTTTCGTCATCGCTCAGGTCTCCTAAACCGTTTTCTATAAACGACAAAGTAGGAATTATTGCATAATGATCTGTAACCTTTGAATCGTCAAAAACCGCCTCAAAATTCTTTTCGTCAATTAAAAAATCAGACTCAAAGCCCAAAACTATATTTTTAGCCGTTTCTTTCATGTCCTGGGTCAAGTGCCGACTATCCGTTCTGGGATAAGTGATCAGTTTCTTTTCATACAATCCTTGAGCTATATCTAAGGTTTTTTGAGCCGAATAGCCGAAAACTTTATTTGCCGCCCTTTGTAAAGTGGTTAAATCGTAAAGCCTCTCAGGTCTTACATTTCTTACTTTTTGTTGCACCTTGTCTACCCTAACCGCCGCAGGTACACTTGCAAGCAAACTTTCAGCAACCTTTAAGTCATCTATCCGGCCAGAATTTATAGAAAAACCATTAAGCACTACCTCTAATGTAAAATATTTCTCTTTAACAAAGCTAGCTATTTGGTTATCTCTTCCGCATATTATAGCCAAGGTAGGGGTTTGAACCCTACCTACACTATAATTTCTACTCTGTTTGATCGAATAAAAGCGACTAAGGTTTATTCCTACAAGCCAGTCAGCTATCGACCTTGCCTCCGCCGCCTGAAAAAGGTTGTCATACTTTTCTCCAGGCTCAAGCTTTTCAAAGCCATCCTTGATTGCCCTATCTTCTAGAGAAGATATCCATAGCCTCAAGATAGGCTTTTTGCACTTTGCCTGGTTGTAGACGAGTCTAAATATAGACTCTCCCTCTCTTCCAGCATCGCAGGCATTTACCACCTGCTCCACCCTTTTGTCAAAGAGCAACTTTTTTAGAATATTAAACTGCTTTGACGAACCCTTGCTAACAATGTACTTATAATTTTCTGGCATTATAGGTAAATCTTCCAGTCGCCATTTTAAGTATTTTTCGTCATACGAGTCAGGGCCTGCCATTTGCACAAGATGACCAAAACACCAAGAAACTAAATATCCATTGCCTTCTATATATCCATTCTTTCTTTGCTTCGCTCCTAAAACCCTAGCTATGGAATTAGCTACGCTAGGTTTTTCTGCTATTACTAGTTTCATCTTATTTTTAAAACCCCTCTCTATCATCACTTTCAAAAGCATCGTAGTCATCTTCATGATCACTAGTATAAAAATTAGGTGTCCGCAGATGATTATTTGCACCACTGTTTTCTACCGGATCTTGATAAGTTTCAACAGGCCTTGCAGGCTGAAGGGGCTTATTAT
This sequence comes from uncultured Clostridia bacterium, assembly GCA_947254895.1. Lineage (GTDB taxonomy): Bacteria > Bacillota > Clostridia > Saccharofermentanales > DTU023 > UBA5436. The sequence continues at coordinate 3,398 of CAMYEY010000065.1, read as the reverse complement.
CTGCTGATTCTGTTTTGCTTTCTGTTCCATTAAAGCTTTCATAATCATCTTCATCAGATGCTTTCCAGCTATCAACATTATCGTAATCATCATAGCCAGAGTTATACTCATCGTCATGATCATCATAAAAACCCATCTGCTCTTGCTCTTCTCTTTCCTGCTTAGGTTTTACAATTTTAAAATAATAACCAGCTCCACCAGCAGCAGCCGCTATTAAAAATATTAGGAAAATTGGAAAACCGCCTTTTTTCTCCACTTTTTCTGGCTCTGTCTGGCTAGGCACAGGATTTGTTGGCTTCTCTATTTTTGTTGGCTCGGTTTTTTCAGGCTTCGTTTCTTTTGGCTTCGTTTCATAGACCATATGTGCTAAATCGGCCTCGTCCACTTCGTTTAAGAGATATACGTTATCGCCTTCCTTGTCGTGATCAATAACTAAATAAAAAACCTTGCCAGTCTTTGTTGAAAATTGAATAAACTGTCTGGCATCAGCTGAATAAACATCCACCGACTCGCCATCAATTTGCCCACGGTGAATAGGGTAATCTTTGTTAGCGTTATCTAATGAATTGTCAACTTTTCCCCTGGCTTTACCGGTTGAAGATCTGTCTGCCTTTACCGGAACAGGAGAACCTTCTTCTGGACTAACAGCAAAGCTTCTTGTGCTTCCATCTCTGCCGGAGCTTGAACCGCTATCCACACCACTACTTGGTGCCTTCGTAAGCTGATTAGGGTGCCTGGTTACACTTTTACGCTCAGGCTCTGTCACCTTAGGAGTTTCTTTAGGTTTATTTTCGCTTGTGCTGGGACTTGTAGTTTTAGATGGTGTAGGCGTGGGGCTAGAATTAGAGTTTCTATCAGAGCCAACAACAGGTTGACCAGTTTTAGGATCCACTCTAGGCTCTTCCTGGCTCTCGTTATAATTATTATTTTCTATTATAACGTCACCCTGACAGCTATCAACAGACGCTTTTTCACCTGTTTCCCCTGCCGCCTCAAACTTAAAGGTTTTATAAAGAGTCTCTCCGTCATTAGAAACAACATCTTCTCCTCTAACAAGCCTTACTCCACCTTCAGGCACATCTTCAGCCATTGTAACCAAGGCTAGTGCATCCGCTTTTACTGTGCCAAGAATATTTAAAAGTCCATCTAGTTTTTTGACATTATCTGCATTGTCTTTGCTACCTAGTCCAGCCTTAAAACTTAAAATATTTTCCTTTAAAGTCTCTATCTTGCCAACTAAATCAAGCGAAACTTCTCTCGCCTCAGCATAGGTAACTTCTCTTTGACTAAAAATATTTTCCTGTCCTTTTACCTCTGATTTTAAAAGGTTCACTTCTCTAGCAAATTCTTCATAGGTATGCAACTCTTCTGCTGCTACCACAGAACCTTTATAAAACATTTCTTTAAGGATGTTATTGGACTTAAATCCCTTTTGATCAGACGCTATTTTTATAGTGGTTACCAGCATAACTAAACTTAAGGCCAATAGACCTAATGTTATTAAAAGATTGTTTTTCCGAGACTTTTTCCTAGCCATTATCCGAGTTGATCTATTTTGCTTTTGCATTCGATTTCCATTCCTAACTTTCATCCCCTAATTTCTCCTTTTTCCCTGCTATTTCCCTGCCACTTAATTTCAAAAGTGCTTCCTCTAAGCTTAAATCCGTAGATCTATAGGCAAGAGATAAAAGCTCTGACTCATTACTTCTTATTTCTTCTTTTAATTCCTTTTCCTCTTGCCTAAGCTTTGCTTTCCTTTCCGGGAACTCCCGAAGTCTGCCCCTTTTTCCTTCCAAACTTTCTAGTTTTTTAGTTAGCTTTTCGCTCAACACTTCCAAACCCTCTCTTTCAACTTAATTTGTTAAAACTAACAATTTGCTAATTAATCCTTCCATACGAATAAAAATGGTTTTGCCAAAAGGCATTATTAAGATCAGAATACTCCACACCAGGAGCACCGCCCGTATGAAGCATTTTGCCGTTTCCGGCATAAATACCTACATGTGTTACCGGCACTCCAGCATCATAAGTTCCTGTGAAAAACACGAGATCACCAGGCTTCGCTTCTCCTGCCGAAACCGGCTTAGAAACGTCAAAAAGACCCTGGGCGGAATATGATCCAAAACCAGGAACGACACCTGATCCCCTTAAAACCCAAGAAACAAAGCCTGAACAGTCAAGACCCTTAACCACACGACCATCTTTGAGCGTTATAGCAACATTGGGATTTTTACCCCCAAAAACATATGGCAATCCTAAATATTGGTTGGCATAGTCAAACAATTTTTGAACTTGTTCATCATCATAGGCAATGCCAGGGTTATCAAAGTTGCCCTGATATTGACCACCACCTCCAGGATGAGGAGAACCTGTTTTTTGTGCCGGCATTTGTTGGAAGGTGAAAGGTGAATCACTTGTTAAATAAAAATAAGGATTAACCTGCACCAAGGCCTTGCTCTTAGGCAGCCTAACATAATACTTAAAATGCAAAAATGATCCTTCCGAATCACTAGTCGCATATACCGACCCAACGGTATCACCTGCCTTAACCGCCTGACCTACAGATACACTAGGACTAACATTGATATATTGTGCCTTCATGCCTTTTTCGTGGGTTATCTCAACCATGCCACCACTAGCATCAGTCACGATGCCATCAAATACCGCTAAAACAGGTGAGCCAGAACCAGCAAAAATATCAATACCATCATTAAAGGTTATGATCTGTGCCATAGGATCTACACGCCAGCCATACATGGCCTTGATTCTTGGCTTCCAGTCACCTTCAACAGGCGATTCTAATTCTTCAAAATTGCCCTTGTATTCCACAATATCGTCATAAATCTCCTCGTCTTCTGAATTAAGCCTCCCTCTTAAAACCTGATCCATATCTTTAGTTCTCAAAATAACATCAACAATTTTGTAATTTTTTTGATAAAAAGATTTTTTGCCATCCGCATCAACATCTGAAAATGTACGCTTTTCGATAGTTTCCTTGATCTCTAGATCATACATTTCATTAAAAATCGACTCGACTTCACCCTTAATATCATCTACCTTAAAGTCCTGATACTTTGTTGTTAAATAAGCTAACAATAAATGAGGGTCATGCCCTATAGGATCAAGATCATAGTTAATTTCATCAGCATCAGGGTGGTTTTGAGGAACCAACATAATCTCTAGTTGAAGCTCAGCTTCATGTAGCGTCATTTCATTCTCGGCGCCAGTTACATCTTTGTCATCTGCTTGATAACTCGTGCCAACTATGGCGCCACCTGATCCCAAAGCTCCTAGCCCCGATGAGCAGCTACCTACGATGACCGAAGCTAACAAAATAGCTAATATGGCTATACCCTGTCTCTTATACACATCTCCGAGCCCACGAGACGTCCTGGATA
>CAMYEY010000064.1 GCA_947254895.1 uncultured Clostridia bacterium | reverse complement strand
GATCACCAGCTGCTTGTCTGGCTTGGGGACCGGGTAATTTTTGCCCATCAAGATCCTGGCAGAGCTTGGCGAGTGCTTTAGCAATCCTGTTGTCAGGGTAAATATATTGCAGCGTTACCCAGCCGTGGTTGTAGAGGACCTTGCTCCGCCTGAGTAAAATGATCGTTTTGATTTTTTCCCTGTTTGCCTTTTGGCTTACTGTAGCCAATATAGGAAAGAGGAGGGAGAGCTCTTTTTGATTCAAGCTATAAGCAAAATCGGCAAGTTCCCGCTCACTGCTTAAGTCCTGTAGTTGAGCTAAAAACCAGTTACAATGCGTCTGGCTGATTTCCACCTGTCTTTCCCGGGGAAGGGGGTGGGTCTTTCTGGCCAGGTCAACCAAGTCCTCCAGCTTGCTATCGCTGATCCGGTCTAGAGCTAAGCTACGACTCAGCCTGTTTTTCATCCGGACATCACGCCAGGGGAGCTTGCGACATTTAAAAGGCTTTTTTTCCAGCTTTTGGCCGCTTACTTCAGGGCCAAGCTTTCGGATTAAAAGGGCATCCGCTGGGCCTTGGTCAGCTTTTGCAGGGGGAATGATGTTTGCCTTTCTGATTTCCATAGCAATAAACCTGATTCTCGTATCTAGCGGTCAGACTTAGCTTTTAAAGCGAGCGGTAGGCCTTCGACCGCATCCCTAATCTCTGCAGTTGTGTAGATCAGGCGCTCCACAATATCAGCAAGGGCCTGTTCAAAGTTTTCCAAGGTTACGTCAACTTTTTCGTCAGACTTGCTGGCAAAGGCATCAATCGAATGGTGGATAGTGCCGTTAATCTTATCCAGGTCGGAGAGGAGCTGGTTCATCTTTGAGATTGTCAGGTTAAATTGTTGGCTCTGTTCTTCGCGCAATTGGCTGGAGAGGGCCATGCTGGATTGAGACTGGACAAGGCTGTCGTTGATGGTAGCTAGAGAGTTCCTGAAACACATCTCTAGGCTGGAGATTTGATCCTTGAGATTTGCATCTTCACCTGCATAAACAGAGGTCATCCGTTCGGTAACTTTTGCGATAACTTCCAGGTAGTCAGACATCTTGGCCATTTCATTGGCAATGTCATTTTTGGCTACGGTCATCAGGTCAATGGAGTCGGCTACCTCACGGTTAAGTAAGATGTTTTGCTGGCGGGAGTTTTCCAGGACAGCGATTGAATCGTGGATAAAATTAGTTGTTTCTTCCATCAAGTCATTAAAAGCCTGGAGCTCACCGCTGATGGATTTAAAGTTGTTTTTTAAGGCCGTGTTCAAGTTCTGAGAAAACTTATCGGCCAGGTCAGCCATGCCGGAATTTTGTTGGTCTGATAAGGCGGTGGCAAGGTTTGTCAGGGTGTCAGATGACTTATTGATCGGAGGAGCGATTTCGTTTTCCATGATCTCCCGAATGGTGTCACTGATACCGGATTTAAAGCTATCTGAAACGAAATGGTCCAGGTTGTCGTTAAAACTATCCAAGGCGGCATTCATCTGATTTTCGTGCTTAGACATTTCGTTCACGAGGAGGGCCAGGCCCGCCTTGTCACTGTAAACCGGTAGGTATTCAGCGATCCGGTTAATCAGGCGGTTGATGGCAGAGTCAATAGCTCGGCCGAGCTCAATCTTCCAGTTGATTAAAAATACAGACAGGATAAGGGCAACCAGGAGAGGGAAGAAGGCTAAAATCCCATTGCCGGCGTAGTTTTCGGGACTTACCTGGGGCAGGAGGATAAGGATGAAACTGGCAACGAGGCCGATTGAAGAGATCATAAGGGCCGGGCTGTAAGAGAGGCAGCTCTTAAGCTGGGCTTCGGTTAGGCTGTCCAAGTTGAAATTTTCCTTGAGGTCGGGCAACCACTTGCCGTAGTATTTTTGTCGGCAGCTTTCAATGGCCTTTTCGGCAGCTGCTTTAACCAACTCATGGTCTGTACTGTCGAGGGCCTCCTTGAGCAAGACAAGATTTTCTATCTTGCAGTCTTGGCCTTCGGTCATGTGATCGGCCAAGTGGTTAAGGGCGACATTTAGGACTTCAAATTCTTTTTTACTTTTGAGTATGTAAATAAGGCCTAAAATGATGAGTAAAAGCGGGATTGCAGCGACAAATACCCACTCTAGTGTTGATAAAGAAATGCTGCTTACGATAATGTGCATAATTTCCCCCTAGGATCTCGTTAAAATTTTTTCTGTTAGGCTCATGATACTAAATTGACATCGCTAATGGCAATAATTAGAATAATGAGATGTAATTAAATATTGGTTAAGCTTATATGTCATTGGGCCTACAAGCCGAGTTCAAAGTATTTAAAATATTAGAAGAGGTATCTATGTCAACCAAATATATTTTTGTCACAGGTGGTGTTGTTTCAGGTTTAGGCAAGGGGATAACTGCCTCAGCCCTCGGTGCTCTGCTTAAGGCCCGTGGACTTAGTGTTGTTACACAAAAATTTGACCCCTACATAAATGTAGACACTGCCTTAATGAACCCTATTCAACATGGTGAAAAATTTATTACTGAGGATGGGGCTGAAACCGACCTCGATATTGGTCATTACGAACGTTTTACAGATGTTAACTTATCTGTTGAGTCAGATATAACCTCCGGCCAGATCTATCAAGAAGTTATCGAGCGTGAACGCAAGGGCTTCTATAATGGCGGAACGGTACAAGTTGTTCCCCATATAATAAATGAGATAAAAGAGCATATGTTTAAGGTCTCCCGAAAGGAACCAACCGATGTTGTGATTGTTGAAATCGGTGGGACCATCGGTGATATGGAGAGTACACCCTACATTGAAGCTATGCGGCAGATCAGCTATAAGGTCGGCCGGGCCAACTGCCTCTTTATCCACGTAACCCTCTTACCTTATCTCAAGAATCCGGGTGAACTCAAGACCAAACCCACCCAGCACTCTGTCCAAAAACTCCTTTCTTATGGTGTTCAGCCGGACATCCTGGTTCTCAGATCAGAATATCCGATCGACCAAGCAACTAAAGAAAAGGTGGCCTCTTTCTGTAACGTCAAGTTTGAAAATGTTATTGAAAATCTTGATGTGCCCACGGTATATGCTCTGCCACTCTACTTTGAAGAACAAGGTTTTGCCAATGTCGTTTGTAACCAGCTAGGAATTGCCCAGTTTGTTGAACCCGACCTGAGCTCCTGGAAAAGACTTAATGAACAAATTCAGTATGCGACAAAGAAGATCAAGATTGCCTTGGTCGGTAAGTATGTTGTGATGCAGGATGCCTACCTTTCTTCGGTTGAGGCCATTCTCCATGCCTCTGTCCGTTGCGGAGCTAACTCGGAAATCGTTTGGGTAGATAGTGATAAGTTGGAAGACAAGTCACCGGAAGAATTAGATGAGATCTTTGAAGGTATCGACTCTATGCTTATCCCCGGAGGCTTTGGACCACGGGGTATGGAAGGCATGATTAAGGCCGCTGAGTATGCCCGGATCAACAAGATACCCTACCTTGGACTTGGCCTAGGTATGCAGATGGGCGTGGTCGAAATTGCCAGAAATATTGCCGGAATCAAGGATGCCCATACGGACGAGTGTGAAAAGCCCTGCTCCGATATTTTCTACTATGCAGCCCTTACCGAAGAAGATAAGAATAATTTGGAAAATATCCCCCTTCTTGAACGGCCTATTCGTTTGGGCGCCTATCCGATGAAAATTAAAGAGGATAGTATGTTGGCCCAAATTTACAAGACAACAGAGACTTCTGAACGCCACCATCATAGGAGAGAGTTTAATTTAGCTTGGCAGGGACCTTTACTTGAGGCAGGCCTGGTATTTTCCGGCTATTCACCTGACGGTAGTTTGGTTGAGGCGGTTGAGTTTCCTGACCATCCTTTCTATCTGGGACTTATTTCTCATCCGGAATTTAAGTCGCGTCCAGTTAAACCTCACCCCATTTTTGTGGCATTTATTGAGGCAACTTTACTGTATAATAAGACAAAACATAACGGATAAGCCCCTTGAATTGGGCTAAGTAAAATTAAATGGAGCCGGAGGAAAAATATGGCATATATTCAAGACGAACTATCACGTACCTTTAGCGAATACCTTCTTTTACCTAACCTAACCAGTAAGGACTGTATCCCTGCGAATGTCTCCCTAAAGGCCGCTTTGGTCAAGTACCGTAAGGGGGAGGAAGAGTGTCCGATCAGTCTTAATATCCCTTTTACCTCAGCCATCATGCAGTCGGTTTCTAATGATGGTTTGGCTATAGCTTTGGCTAGGACCGGCGGTATGTCATTTATCTTTGGCTCCCAGGCGATAGAGTGCCAGGCTGAGATGATTACCAAGGTTAAGAAGTACAAGGCGGGTTTTGTTCCAAGTGATACGAATCTTAGGCCTGACGCTACTATTCAGGATGTTATTAAACTCAAGGAAAAAACCGGCCACTCTACTATGCCGGTGACAGATGACGGTAGCTCTACCGGTAAATTATTGGGTATTGTAACCAGCCGTGACTACAGGATCTCCAGGATTATCGGAGATGAGAAGGTCAAGGATTTTATGACCCCGATAGAACATATGATTACAGCCGAAGAAGGGGTCAGCCTGAGTGAGGCTAACGATATCATTTGGGAACATAAACTTAACCAATTACCCATAGTTGATAAGCAAGGTCGGTTGACCAGCCTGGTTTTCCGCAAAGACTATGATAGCCACAAGGCTAACCCCAATGAAATGCTGGACGGAGACAAGCGACTCCTGGTCGGTGCCGGGATCAACACTCGGGACTATAAGGAGAGGGTACCCGCCCTGGTTAAGGCGGGGGCTGACATCCTTTGCATAGACTCCTCAGATGGCTTTTCAGACTGGCAAAAAGATACCCTGACCTGGGTTAGGGAGAACTACGGGGACTCCGTCTATATCGGAGCCGGTAATGTTGTCGATGCTGAAGGTTTTCGCTTTTTAGTGAACGCCGGTGCAGACTTTGTTAAGGTCGGAATCGGTGGTGGTTCAATCTGTATTACCCGGGAGCAAAAAGGGATAGGTTGTGGCCAAGCATCTGCTGTTATCGCTGTTGCCAGAGAAAGGGACCGTTATTTTAAAGAAACCGGTGTCTACGTGCCGATTTGCTCTGACGGTGGTATTGTCTATGATTACCACATGACCCTGGCCCTCGCTATGGGGTCGGATTTCCTCATGTTGGGCCGTTACTTTGCCCGTTTTGATGAAAGCCCAACCCGTCGCCTCATGGTTAACGGTAATTATGTTAAGGAATATTGGGGAGAAGGCTCTAACAGGGCTAGAAACTGGCAGCGTTACGATGATGGAGAAAACCACTCGGGCAAGATGGTTTTCGAAGAGGGGATCGACTCTTACGTTCCCTATGCCGGCAAACTTAAAGATAATGTCGACAGTACCGTTGCGAAGATCAAAGCAACCATGTGTTCTTGTGGTTCCATCAGCCTGGATGAGTTTAAGGAAAAAGCCAGATTGGTTGTTGTCTCTCCTACAAGTATTGTTGAGGGTGGAGCCCACGATGTTATCCGCAAGGACAGCGATATGTAGCCGGATCCAGTCCCCCGACCCGGCCATGCGGTTATTTTTGCCGATTTGATCCGGATCATATATGATGGGCTGGCACTGTCTGTCCTCCTTAGGGTAGGCATAAAGATAGGTTGAGACTTACCGAAGGTAAACAAGCTGCCCGAATGGGCTTATGAAATACGATGAAAAAGCGAGGTAAAATTGATATGGCTAATAAAGTCTATGAGATGACCTTTGAAGGTATAAAAGAGCTGCAAGAGGAGTTAGAGAAACGTAAGACTGAGTTATCAATTGAGATAGCGGAGCGTTTAAAGGAAGCCCGGGCCCTGGGCGACCTCTCTGAAAACTCTGAATACGATGATGCAAAAGAGGCCCAGGCTAAAAATGAGGGCCGGATTGCTGAGATAGAGGGCATCCTCAAACACGCACAGGTGATAGAAGATACCGATATATCTAATGAAAAGGTCAGCCTAGGCTCAAGAGTCACCTTGCTGGATTTGGAATTCAACGAAGAGATGACTTACACAATCGTTGGACCACAGGAAGAAGATATTTTCAAAGAAAAAATTTCTAACGAATCTCCGGTTGGTCAGGCTATCATGGGCCGTTCAGTCGGAGAAACCGTAACGGTTAGATCACCATCAGGAGAGCTGGACTACAAGATCCTTGGGATTGAAAAATAGCCGACCTTATTCACACTAGAAAGTAGGCCCTAGTCGATCTGATCAACGGGGGCTTGTTGCCGGCTGGTCGTGAGTATTAGGTAAAGTAAAGAGGACAGGACTAAAAGAAAGATAGAGGGATATATGAGCAAAGAGGGTAGCCAGGCACAGGTAAACAAACAGGCGGGTGGAGAAGTTCAGGACCAGGTTCAAAATAGGGTTAATAAACTTAAGGATCTGGTGGAACAAGGTAAAGACCCCTACCTGGTAACCACAGCCAAGCAAAGCCACCATAGTCAAGAAATTATTGATAACTATAGCGAGTTGGAGGGACAAATCGTCCATGTAGCCGGCCGGATTATGGGAAAGCGTGGTATGGGCAAGGTGTCCTTTGTTGACCTGAGAGATAGGCAGGGCAGAATCCAGATTTTTACGAAAATTGATGCCCTGGGTGAAGAAACCTATAAGGCTTGGCAAAATCTAGACTTGGGCGACCTGGTTGAAGTTGAGGGTGAAGTTTTTACAACTCAGAAGGGTGAAATATCCATCCGTAACCAGGCTTACAAATTGCTCAGTAAGTGCCTCAGACCTCTGCCGGAAAAATTCCACGGCCTCACTGATACCGATACCAGGTATCGCAAACGCTATTTGGATTTGGTAATGAATCCGGAAATCAAGGAAGTTTTTGAAAAGAGATCAAAGATCATCAGCAACTTTCGCCATACACTCGAAGAACTCGATTTTATTGAAGTTGAAACACCTATCCTTAACTTGATTGCAGGTGGTGCTTCAGCCCGTCCCTTTATTACCCACCATAATACGCTTGACCTTGATCTCTATCTGAGAATCTCGCCTGAGCTTTACCTTAAACGTTTGATTGTCGGTGGCTTTGAGCGAGTCTATGAGCTGGGTCGTAACTTTAGAAATGAAGGTATGTCCACCAAGCACAATCCGGAATTTACCATGATTGAGCTTTACCAGGCCTATACTGATTATCACGGCATGATGGATATATCGGAAAAGCTGATCAGCTCAGCCTGCTTGGCAGTTAATGATAGCTTGAAGATTACATACCAGGGACAGGAGATCGATCTCACACCGCCCTTTACCAGGATGAGTATGCAAGAGGCCATTGCCAAATTTACAGGAGTGGACTTTGATGGGATCGAAGATGCAGCCCAGGCCCAAGCAGTTGCGGCTGAAAAGGGGCTTGCAGAAGAAGCAGCCGGTATGACCAGAGGGGAGATCATCAACCTCTTCTTCGAAGAATTTTGTGAGAGCCGGTTGATCCAACCCACCTTTATCTATGACTACCCCGTCGAAATCTCACCCCTGACTAAGAAGAAACCTTCAGACCCCCGCCTGACTGAACGTTTTGAAATTTTTATTTGTGGCTCAGAATATGGTAACGCCTATTCCGAGTTAAATGACCCTCAAGACCAGCATGAGCGTTTTGTGGCTCAGATGAAAAAGCGTGAAGAAGGGGACGAAGAAGCCAGCCTGCCCGACCAGGACTATGTCGAAGCCCTGGAATACGGTCTACCTCCCACGGGCGGTTTGGGTATCGGGATCGATCGCTTAGTTA
>CAMYEY010000063.1 GCA_947254895.1 uncultured Clostridia bacterium | reverse complement strand
TATAAGAGACAGGTTAATGCCGGTAAGAGTTTCGACAGCAGGAGAGAGACTTGCCCTACAAGTAGGCCTGAGACCAGTTTTTCTGCTAAATTTGAAAAACGGTCGGAGGCGAAGAAGACAAAAAAAGCTGACAAACAGATTACCCCAAGCGGTTCTGCTAAAAAGCAACCAAGAACCGTACAAACGACAGTTGCCAGCAAAAAGGTAAGCGCGACTACAGCTCGAACCACTACACCCAGCCAGACAACAAAGGCTGATAAGAAAAGCGATAAGAAGGTCGACCCTCTCTCAAAGCAAGCGGGCATTACGGTTATAGACGGAATCAAGATTGTCAATAAATCCCACCCCTTGCCGGCCGACTACAATCCCGGCTTAACAGAGGAGACTGTCGCAGCTTATAAGAAATTACAGGCGGCTATGCAGGCGGAAGGCCTCTCGTGTTTTATCGTTTCAGGCTTTAGGAGTTATAGCACGCAGGTTTCCATCTATAATAATTTTGTGGCCATGTATGGACAAGCTGAGGCTGATCGGATTTCTGCCAGACCGGGATTTAGCGAGCACCAGTTAGGCGAAGTCTTTGACGTCAATTCCTTAGAACAGTCTTTTGGTCAAACTCCTGAGGGTATTTGGATCCACAACCACTGTTGGGAGTACGGTTTTATCGTCCGTTATCCCCTTGGAAAAGAGAAAATAACGGGCTATAGCTACGAACCTTGGCACTTGCGTTATGTGGGTCCTGAGCTTGCCGCCAAGCTATATAATGGCGGCGATTGGATCACTCTAGAGGAGCACTTTGGTATAACATCTTCCTATGCGGACTAATTCCAAGTAAAAAAGAGGAAAAATTGTTGCAGATCAGAGCGTTATGTTTTAGAGTATTAGGGGTGAAGAAGCAATAGCTAACTGTTGCTCTTATCTGAACACTTAAAAAGCGTGGTGGACCGGTTACCGGATTTGAGGATTTGGGGTCTGCCTGCTAGAACAACTAGAATAAGAGGTATGTCATGAACACAAAACAACTAGAGAGAATGAAAACCGGCAAAGGCTTTATTGCAGCCCTCGACCAGAGCGGTGGCTCAACACCTAGAGCGTTAAAAGCTTATGGTATTGCAGAAGACCGTTATAATGGTGAAGATGAGATGTTTGATATGGTTCACGCTATGCGGACCAGGATCATCAAGAGCCCATCCTTTACAGCAGATAAGATTCTGGGTGCTATCCTGTTTGAGCAGACCATGGATCGTGAAATTGATGGTAAGAAAACCGGAGACTTCCTCTGGGAAGAAAAAGGTATTGTACCTTTTATCAAAGTCGATAAAGGCTTAGCCGAAGAGGCTGATGGTGTTCAACTGATGAAACCCATGCCGGGTCTTGCTGAGCTGTTAGAGCGCAGCGTAAAACGTAACATGTTTGGTACCAAAATGCGGTCCGTCATCCATGAAAATAATCCTAAAGGCATCAAAGCTATCATCGACCAACAGTTTGAAGTTGGTCTCCAGATTGCTAAAGCCGGATTGGTCCCCATCTTAGAGCCGGAAGTCAGCATCAAAAGCGCAACCAAGGCAGAAGCTGAAGAGACCATGTTAGCTGAGATCAATAAACATCTCGAAAACTGGCCTAAAGAATATCCTCTGATGTTCAAAGTCACCATCCCAAGCAAGGTCAACCTCTATGCTGACCTGATGAAACATCCTAATGTTGTCCGCGTTGTTGCTTTGAGCGGCGGTTACAGCCGTCAAGAAGCCAATGAAAAATTAGCTGAGAACAAGGGCTTGATCGCCAGCTTCTCCAGAGCTCTGGCAGAAGGTTTATCAGACCAACAGAGTGACTCTGAATTTGATGCAACCATGGCTGAGACCGTGGATGAAATTTACCAGGCATCCATTAGCTAAGAACGAGCATTTACGATACTTAGCTTATAATTCAAAGTAAAGCTTATTTTGATGGTCGAGTAGGTTCTCTGTCAGGGCTTTGGTGCCTGGCGAGAACGACTTGGCCATCATTTTTATAAGTAGGGATAATAAGGATGAGAATACTACTGGTTGAAGATGAAAAAGACCTCTTAGAGACCCTTGCGGAAAGCCTCCGCCTATCAGGCTATGCAGTGGATACTGCCGAAGATGGTAGGGCCGGGGAAGAATTGGCTTTTAGTGAAAATTATGATTTGATTATCTTGGATGTTAACTTGCCTAAGCTCGATGGCTTTGCGGTTTTAGAAAAGATAAGGTCCTATAATAAATTGGTCAATATCATTATGCTGACGGCCCGGGCCGATGTTTCTGACCGGGTAAAAGGCCTAGACCTGGGAGCAAATGATTACCTGGTCAAGCCCTTTCATATTAGCGAGCTTGAGGCTAGGATCAGGTCCTTGTTGAGGCGAAAGGCCATCCAGGAAGATAGCATTATTTCCTGTGGCGATTTTTCCTATAATTTGCCTGACCGGACTTTTTCCTACAAGGGCGAGCCTATCAAACTCACGGTCAAGGAAACCAGCATCTTAGAGTACCTCTTAGTCAATCGGGGGCGTTTCATCAGCCAGGAAGAGCTGCTCGACCATGTTTGGGATGGCAATGTCGACTCCTTCAGCAATTCTGTCCGGGTCCATATGTCCTCTCTGCGGAAAAAGATTAAAGAAGTGGCTAACACCAGGTTGATCGAAAATGAAGTAGGTAAGGGTTATGTCATCCGTTAAGCCAAAGCTCTCCTCCAGTGGGGGCAAACTTGGGAGACAAGGAGGATCTGACCACCAGCAAAGTAGAAAAAAGCGGACCTCCAGCCTTGCTTTTCAACTCATTATTTGGGTCATTGTTATCTTCCTTTTAATGACCTTTATCTCCAGTTTTATCATCCGCTTGTGGCAGGAAAAAATCACCCAAGACATTGTTGCAAACTTAGGAGGAGTCCTGACTGCAGGAGACCAACCCATCGACAATGCAGTCTTAGTTATTGAGGAAACCCAGGTTAATTCGACAACCGAATTTCGTCTCTTTTATTCCGTTGTTCTTCTCGTTACAGCCCTTCTGGGTTCAGCTGCTTTTTATTGGATTATAGGGAGAAAACTGAGACCCCTAGAAGACCTTAGTCGCGATATAGCCAAGATCGATATTGACCAGCTTGATGACAAATTTGAACCTGTCCCTGTGCCCCGAGATAGTTTTGAACTAGAGGGATTAGCGGAGAGTTTTAATGGGACCCTGGAAAAGATCGCCCAGACCTATGCTAAGGAGAAAAACTTTTCTAACAATGTAGCCCACGAACTGCGGACACCTCTGGCTGTCCTGCAGGCCAAAATAGACCTCTATAAGAAGAAGGCAGAGAGTAAGAGCCCGGCGGATATGAGAGATTTTTTAGACTTGCTTGAACGCAAGATCCAAGGCTTGTCAGACTTAGTTGACAGTATTTTATTTCTCAGCCGAGACGAAAAGTTAAACATCCAAAAGATTGATATCCGCCTCCTTTTAGAAGAAATAACCTTTGACCTAGAAGATAAGGCTATGGCCAAGGAGCAGACCTTGCTGGTTACGGGCAGGGATATCTTTGTGGAAAGTGATGACCAGCTTTTAGCTAGGGCCATTTTTAACCTAGTCGATAATGCCATCAAATATAGTGACGAACCGGGTCAAATTACGGTCTCTTGCCAAAAACTGCCAGACCAACAAGGCTTATCTGACGGACAAAACCGGGTCTTGATTCAAGTTAAAGACCAGGGAGTCGGCATTACGGAGGCTGAAAAAGGCCGTGTCTTTGATCTTTTTTATCGGGTGGATAACTCTCGCAATAAGGCGGTAGATGGCTATGGGATTGGTTTAGCCCTGGTTAAACATATTGTTAGCCGGCTCAAGGGCCGCTTATGGCTTGAGTCTAATCAACCCAAAGGCACAAGTGTTAGTCTGGTCTTGCCGGAAAGGCTGAAGTAGTTTTTGGGGCAAGGGATATTTGCCATACTTCCAAATTAAACTTAACAGGAATTTTATATTAACTTGTGCATACTGGACTCAGTTGAACGAACAAGAGACTTGTTTTTGTTTAGGCCATTAGGCCAAGTATATGAAGGTGGAGGATCAAACCGGTGGCAAGTTTAAGCAAGCCAGAACAGCAGCAAGGGGCTACTAAGTTAGAAGGTGTACCCCAATTAGAGCAAACTGCAAGGGGCGATTATTCCCTCAAATGGAAACTTGCCTTCCTCGTCTTAGCTGTGGCTATGGTTGCTTATGGGGCTTACCGGGGCGAGGTGGATACGGTTTTCACCAAGGCGATCAATATTTGTCTCGAATGTATCGGTATTGGCTGATCTGAAAGTTGGTAAGGGAAGATGGCAAATTTAGACCCTAAAAAAGCAATTAAGACGAAACAAAAGGAGAGAGCGAAGGCTAAAAGGCGGGCCCAAAACAAGAAAGCCGGCTTTTTTATAGGCCACAGGTCTCTGCTTCAAGGGGCTTGGGCTCTGCTGAGCAATGGCCAGGTCGGTAACTTTATCAAGGGTAGAATCTATACCGGACCAGGAAAGAGGCTCTGCCTACCCGGGCTCAATTGCTACTCTTGTCCGGGGGCCTTAGGGTCTTGTCCTGTAGGATCTTTTCAAGCCGTAGTGGGCTCTTCAAAATTTAACTTTTCCTACTATATAACAGGCCTTCTAATCTTTTTAGGGGTCATCTTTGGACGGCTGATCTGTGGTTTCTTTTGCCCCTTTGGCTGGTTCCAAGACCTGGTCCATAAGATCCCCAGTAAGAAAATATCGACTAAAAACTGGCGGATACCCCGCTACATCAAGTATGTCATCATGGTGTTTGTGGTTTGGCTGTTTGGTGTGTTCCTAGTCAACAAGTCCGGCATGGCCTTCCCCTATTTCTGCAAATATATTTGTCCGCAGGGCATTTTGGAGGGAGGGGTTCCCCTCATCATAGCCAACCCCGGCATCCGGTCTGCTATTGGTAAACTCTTTGGCTGGAAATCACTGATCTTGCTAGTATTTACCGGCCTTTCCATCTTTATTTACCGCCCCTTCTGTAAATGGATTTGTCCCTTGGGAGCCTTTTATTCGCTCTTTAACCGGTTATCCTTTTACCAATATAAGGTGGATAAAAATAAGTGTATAAATTGTGGAGTCTGTGCTCGAGTTTGTCACATGGATGTCGATATTACCAAGGACAGTGCCGCCCTTGAATGTATCCGCTGTGGCGAGTGTCTGAAAGCTTGTCCGGTCAGTGCCATTTCTAGTGGGATGTTCAAAAGAGACCTGATGACGATTTCGGCTGAGGATCAGAGAAGAATTAAGGAAGATTGGGAGGCGATCCAGTCGCCAAACTTTCAAAATAAATAACAGATATGCTAGTATGCTTCTCCGGCTATCTGAGTCGTTTTAGAGAGACTTTGCCGGTAGAGCAAGATAGAAAGGAAAATAAGATGAGAAAATTAAACAAAGGAATAGTAGCATTTGCCTTAGCAGCAGTTATGGTCACGAGCCTGACTGCCTGTGGTGGAGATACTAAAAAAACAGAGAGCGAACCAACAAGCAAGGAGACAAAAGTTGCCGAGCAAACTGCAGAAGGTCAAGCTAAGACCGCTGAGGCAAAAAACTTTCCTAAATTTACCGGTAAAGACTTTGCAGGTAATAAGGTTGATAGCTCTATGTTCAAAAATAATAAATTGACCATGTTAACTTTTTGGTTTACTGGCTGTCAGGCCTGTGTTGCTGAAATGCCCTATTTGGAAAAACTCAGCCAGGACATGAAAGATAAATCTGTTGGAGTCGTTGGCGTTTGTACAGATATATCCAGCATGGGGGCTACCTTGGAGGAAGCCCAAAAGATCCTCGACGATAGTGGGGTTAAATATACCAACATCACCATCGATTCGAGCCCTGAATCCGATGAGTTTTTGATGAATATTTTTGCCTATCCAACCAGCATTTTGGTGGACTCTGAAGGTAACATTGTGGGTGATCCAATTACCGGTGCAATTTCTAACGATAACCAATTATCCGAATTAGAAAATAAAATCAGCGAGTTAGTTGATGGCATGGCTTAAACAGCAAGTTTTATTGCTGACATTCTTCTCCTCATAAGCCATATTTTTTAGATAGCTAGAAAGCTATCGGATAGCTGCCGGAGGCCTCTTATGACCGCTGGCAGCTATTTTATTTTTAAGTCACAAGAACTAATTTTTTTGACACAATTCAGTCAAAATTATTGGTTAGAATCAAAAGAAAATAAGTAGGGGATGCCGCTGTTTGCTTGGCAACCTATAATATAGAAAGTTAATTTACAGGGAGTGATCATTTCATGAATGACAATTATCAAGACGAAGTTAATCATAGCTCGGGAAATCCTTACCAGAATCCAAAGACTGGTCAAAATGGACCCAACCAAGGGTCGATGAGACAGGATTTTGGACAAGCTCCTGGAACGGTTGAGTCCGGCCCAAGCTATAATCCTTATCAGCAAGCCTTTAATCATCCTAATTATCAAAATAACCAGACCTATCAGGGCGGACAAGGTTATGGTTATCAGCAGGCCGGCTCAGGCAATCCAGGAAATCCAGGCAGTTCACCTAGTCCGACTGAACAAAGACCAGGGCAGGATGAGGATGACCGTATCCGCCAGTTGGTCAAAGAAGAAGTCAAAAAAACTAAAACCAAGGGGTCCTGGGTCAGGGCGATTGTTTTCATCTTGATTGGAGCCCTCTTGGGGACAGGAGGCTTGGCGGTTTGGAATACCGGTATCATAGCCAACCACTTCCCGACGGAAGAACAGGCAGAGGCTCCGCTAGATCAGCCTAAGCCGGATATCAACATCAAGCTTAACCAGGACAGCACGGTCGAAACAGCCGTTGCTGCCAAAGCCATTCCTTCTATCGTAGGGATTAGCTGTGTGGTTAAAGAGAAGATCTATTCGCCGTTCAGCTTTTATAATGGTGGTGTTGAACAGTACAAAGAGGGAGTTGGCTCTGGCGTAATTATAGATTCAAATGGCTATATTTTAACCAACTCCCATGTTGTTAACGGTGGTAATGCCGAAAAATTGATGGTCTATTTTTCCAATGACGAAAAAGCTGAGGCTAAGGTCGTCTGGTCAGATGAAACCTTGGATATGGCCATTATCAAAGTGGAAAAAAGCGGACTCCAGGCGGCCAGCCTCGGTGATTCGGACCAGGTCCAAGTTGGGGATAAGGCGATTGCCCTGGGTAACCCCCTAGGCCTCGACCTCCAATCAACCCTGACCTCAGGCTATATCTCGGGCCTCAACCGGACGATCACTGTAGAGAATAGCAATGTTATGGATGGGTTAATCCAAACCGATGCTGCTATTAACTCAGGCAATTCCGGAGGCGCCCTCCTCAATGCCCACGGTGAAGTGATCGGGATTAACACAGCTAGACCCCAGTCAGCCGACGGTATAGGCTTTGCGATTCCGATCAATGTAGCCAAACCCATCATCCAAAAGGTCTTGGAACAGGGTTCCTACAAACCGCTTTACATGGGTATCACCGGCATGAATGTCCAGATCTTAGACCAGATGACTGACCAGAAACTCCCAACCGATAAGGGGGTCGTTATCAACCAGGTTGTTAAAAATTCCCCGGCCGACAAGGCAGGCCTCAAGAGCGGAGATATCATCACAGCCATAGACGGAGCTAAGGTGGATTCGATGAATAGCCTGAAAACCCACCTGCTGAACTATAAGCTGGGTGATAAGGTTAAGGTTGAGATTTTTAGGGAGAATGCGCCCCAGTCCTTAGACTTGGAATTTAGCGAATTTGAGATGGAAGCAGAAAAAAGCTAAAAGAACTGAATAATAAGTATAATTATACAAAATTAACAGCGAGAGAAGCTGGCTTTAAAGCTGGCTTCTCTTTTTTTTTGTTTTTTGAAAATTAGCTTTGACTAATTCGAAAAGCTAGCAAAATACCTACTGTTGTTAGCTATACCTTACGTTATGGTTAGCTTGGACTG
>CAMYEY010000062.1 GCA_947254895.1 uncultured Clostridia bacterium | reverse complement strand
ATAGGGCTCAGCCGTATATTGACTATAAATAATGCTATAGAGCTTACCCCGGTCTAATACCACCCGTTCTTTGAGGATAGAAAAACCATGATCGGCTAAAAAATGACGGAGGGTCAGCCAGGTCCAATTGGGCTGTAAAATCAGCCTTTGCCCAAGCTTTATTTTATCCAATCCTCTCTCCAGGATCTGACTAATCAGGTAGCCGCCCATACCAGCAAGAACCAGGACCTCGTCACCCTGGAGGTCTAGCTGGTCCAGGCCGTCACTTAAGAGAAGGCCGACTTGGTCTGCTAGGCCGGCTGCTAGAATGTTGGCCTCAGCCTTGGCTAAAGGTCCAGGGTTCTTATCGAGAGCAATCAGCCTCTTAAACATGCCTTTTTCGGCCAAGGCTATAGGCAGGGCAGCGTGGTCCGTTCCGATATCAACGAGACAAGATCCCGGTTCAAGCCAGTCCACAATAGCCCTTAGTCTTTGGCTACCCAATTCAAGTTCTCGGTTAGCCATCTCCCTAGTCAAGATAGTCTTTCAGTTTTTGACTCCGTGAAGGATGGCGTAGTTTACGAAGAGCCTTGGCTTCTATCTGCCTAATCCTCTCTCTAGTCACATCAAACTCCCGGCCAACTTCTTCCAGAGTCCTGGTTCGGCCATCATCCAAACCAAAACGCAATCGGAGGACCTTTTCTTCACGGGGTGTAAGCTCCTGGAGGACATCGATTAGCTGTTCCTTAAGCAGGGCAAAAGAGGCCTGGTCAGAAGGTGAAGGTGCATCATCATCCGGGATAAAATCGCCCAAAAAGCTATCTTCCTCTTCACCAATCGGTTTTTCCAAGGAAACCGGTTCTTGGGATATTTTCATAATCTCCCGGACCTTTTCCACCGTTATTTCCATTTCTTTGGCAATTTCCTCCGGCTCCGGCTCCCGACCTAATTTTTGCAGGAGTTGTCTTTGAATCCTAATCATCTTATTGATGGTCTCGACCATGTGGACCGGTATCCGAATGGTTCTTGCCTGGTCTGCTATGGCCCGGGTAATAGCTTGTCTGATCCACCAGGTCGCATAGGTTGAAAACTTATATCCCTTACGATAGTCAAATTTATCAACAGCCTTGATCAAGCCTAGGTTCCCTTCTTGAATCAAGTCCAAAAATGAAAGTCCCCGCCCCGTATAGCGTTTTGCTATGCTGACAACCAATCTGAGGTTGGCTGTGGTCAGGTGGTCCTTAGCCTCTGTATCCCCCATCTCCATCCGAGCAGCCAGTTCTTTTTCTTCATCAGCAGTCAGCAGATCAACTCTACCGATTTCTTTGAGGTACATCCTAACCGGGTCATCAACAATGACGGCATCCGTAAAAATCCGACCATCAGTCTCATCATCACCGTCTTCTTCTTCGACATCATCGATAACATCTACCCCGGCACCTAGAAGCCCTTCCATAACTTCATCAATATAGTCTTCGGGTAGCTTGATGTTCTCAATATAATTTATGACGTCCTGCTGTTTAATCTTATTTTCCTGGCGGGCAGCCTGGATAATAAGGGACTTAATGGCTCGCTCCGTCTGGGTTTCACCTTGACCTGCTTGTTCTTCAAACTCCATTTCAGGGTTTTCAAACGGGTCCAGCTCCTTTTTTTTAGCAGCTGACTTTTTCTCAGTTGTTTTTTTGCTTGGAGATTTCTTTTTACTAGCAGTCTTTTTAGCCTTTGCTTTTTTAGGACTATCCTTAGCCTCTCCTGCTTCCGCTTTACTTGATTTAGTCTTTGCTGCTGTCTTCTTTGCAGCACCCGTCTTAGCCTTTTTAGCAGTGGCCTTCACTTCGGTGGTTTTCTTTTCCTCTTTTTGATCAGTCTTTTTGTCTGTCATTGCTTGTCTACTCCTCTAAAATATTCTAAAAATCTATTGTGTATTACTTAATAGTCCTCACGTGAGGTTTTTGTTAATTCAGATAAACTGTTAATTAAATCTGCCTTCTCCTGTTCAGAGATTTCCTTGTCACTAAGCCTTTCCAAAAGTACCTTTTGTTTATTTTTGATCGTATTTTGCATAACCCTTGCCATGGTATCTTCGACAATACCTTGATCCTTACGACTTGCTTCTTCATCCAAGCTCAATAGGATCTGGCAAACTCCGGAATTAATAGCTGGGTCAATGCCCTCATCAGGCTGGCACCATGTCAAGAAGGCCTGTATATCCAATTTGTTCTGACCATAAGCCTCCAGCAATTTATCGGCTAACATTTGACATGCTGGATGAGAAAAAATATCGGCCTTGAAGCGTCCAGACACTTTAGGAATAAAATCAGGATAGGACGCTAAAAGCGTTAAGAGTAAAAGCTCATAACCAAGGGCTACCGACTCTTTGGGCGAAGGCTCCGTCGGTTGATTAGAAGTGAATTTATGCCTTGCTTCTACAGAAGATTTCTCCCAAGTATTTGTCGAATTTTGATCAGACTCTGGTAAACTCTTCCCTTGTACCACTTGCTTAACATCGTGCAGGATAACTTTATCTGATACCCCGATCTCTTCAGCTATCCGCTTAGCATAAATCTCTAACATGACCGCGCTATCCAGCTTGGCTAATATTCGACTAATCCGGCTGGAATACTGGTTGATCTGGAGTTTACCCTGGTCATCTGTCGACTCAAGCCTAGCTAAATGAATCTGAAAATCCAAGGCAGAAGGTGCCTCCTTGATCAAAGCCGCAAGCCGCTCCCGTCCCTTATTTTTAATATAGTTATCCGGATCCTTATCAGGTCCGAAATTTAAAACCTTAATCTCCAACTTATAAGGTGCAAGCATCTCGATTGCCCTAAGGGCAGCCTCAATCCCCGCCCGATCTGAATCATAGGCCAAAAAAACTGTATGGGCATAGCGGTCAACCAGCCTTGCCTGTTTCTCCGTCAAGGCTGTACCAAGACTGGCTACCGCATTAGGGTACCCGGCCTGGTGGAGAGCAATCACATCCATATACCCTTCTGCTAAAATCAAGCTATCCGGCAGGGGTCTTTGTTTTCTTACCAAATTGAGGGCAAATAGGTGTTCTCCCTTGTGGTAAATACTCGTCTCCGGAGAGTTGATGTATTTGGGACCATCTCCATCCTGTAAACTACGTCCTCCAAAGGCAATAATGTAGTTCCCATGGCTGGGAAAAATAGGTATCATAACTCGGTCGCGAAAAAGGTCAATCAGATTTTGTTTTGAGGACATGTGGATGATTCCAGACGCCAGCAATTGGTCTTGACTAAAGCCTTTACTAAGCAGGTAGTGGCTTAAACTTTCCCAATTAGGGTCTGCATAACCGAGGCCAAAACTTTTTATGGTCCTATCGCTATAACCGCGCCTATGCAGATAGTTCCTGGCCAACTTACCCGTTGGACTTTGAAGGGTGTGATAAAAAAACCTGGCCGCTTCTAAGTGAAGATTTTCTAAGGCTTTTCTTTGGTCTTGTCTAGCCTTATCGGCAGGTGAAAAATCTTCTTTGATTCTGATATTAGCCCGTTCAGCCAAAAAGCGAACAGCTTCAGGGAAAGACAGGTTTTCGATTTCCTGGATAAATTTAATGGCATTCCCACCCCTACGACAAGAAAAACAATAAAAAATCTGTTTTCCGGGGGCTACACTAAATGAGGGCTTGGTTTCTGTGTGGAAGGGGCAGAGTCCAAAGTAGTTGACAGAACTCTTTTTGCTCAAGGTCACATATTGCTCGACCAGAGCCACAATATCTGTTCTATCCAATACCTGGTCAATGATTTCTTGTGGAATGTAACCAGCCATCTAATATAAAATCCTCCCCGCCATCACTTAGATAAATACGTGGCAAGGAGGATAATTCCACTAAGTCTTTATAATTATCGTCAAAAAAGCAAGCCTGTTCCGTTTACAGGGCTTTAGCTTGGCTATTTTAACTATTCAACATCTGACTTATCTTTGTCATTTTTTTTAAATCGGTCAAAAAGCCCCTTCTTTTCAACTTCCGGGCTATCGGCTTTAGCTTTTTCAGCCAATTTTTTATTTTCTTCTGTCTGCACCACAGAAGATATTGCTTGTTTTTTAAAAGTTAGCATGGTGTTAGCAACTGAGGTGGCAATAGTTATTTCGTCATCAGAAATATTCATCACCTTGCCAACCACCCCACCGATAGTCACGACCGAGTCTCCGATCCGCATAGCATTGATCTGCTCCCGCATCTTTTTTTCCTCTTTTTTCTGAGGACGAATCATTAAAAGATACATCAAACCAAATATGGCAACCATGGGCAGCATAGAAACTAAGAGATTGCCACCACCTTGTCCTTGGGCAGCAGCGAAAACAACAAGTAAATTATTCATAAATTAAAACTCCTTCATAGGTCCAAATATTAGCCTTAGCCTGTAGAAAATGTACTGGCTAATAGTAGCATTATCTACGGTCATAATCAAATTTCCGATTAAAATCATGGTAGAAGTCAAGCAAACGATCTTGGCAAATGGCTTGCCTGATTTGCTTTGTTAAATTTAAGAGGAAGTAAAGGTTATGGTAGGAAGTTAGGCGGAGGCCAAACATCTCATTAGCTTTGATCAAATGACGAATATAGGCTCTCGTATAATTTTGACAGCAGTAACAGTCACAATGTGGATCTAAGGGACTAAAGTCCTCAGCATATTTTGCATTTCGCACGGTGATCTGCCCGATAGAAGTTACCGCAGATCCATTGCGTCCAAGACGAGTGGGCCAAACACAGTCAAACATATCTATTCCGCGCAAAACAGATTCTAAAATATAATCCGGCGTCCCTACCCCCATCAGATAGTGGGGTTTATGGTCCGGCAGTAGGGGGCGCAGGACGTCAAGCATTTCCAGCATAGTCTCTTTGCTTTCTCCTACAGACAAACCTCCTATTGCAATCCCCGGTGTATCAAAAGCTACAATCTCTTTAGCACTTTGTTGTCTCAAGCTTTCATCCATGCCACCTTGAATAATGCCAAAAATCGCCTGTTTTTCAGGATGTTTTTGATGGTTCAGGCATCGTTCAAGCCACCGAGTTGTTCTTTCTAAAGAATGTTTTGTGTAGGTATAATCAGCGGGATATGGGATGCACTCATCAAGTTGCATCATAATGTCCGATCCAAGATCTTCTTGGATCTCAATAGCCTTTTCAGGAGTTAAAAAATGGCGGCTACCATCGATATGCGACTTGAAGTGAACGCCCTCCTCTTCAATCTTTCGATTCTCAGCCAAGCTAAAAACCTGAAAACCACCACTATCTGTCAAGATCGGTCGATCCCAATTCATAAATTTATGGAGGCCGCCGGCTTTTTTGATCAAGGCAGGCCCCGGACGCATCCAAAGGTGGTAGGTGTTGGAAAGGATGATTTGAGCCTTAATGTCTTTCAATTCTTCAGGTGATAGTCCTTTAACCGAAGCTTGGGTACCTACCGGCATAAAAATCGGTGTTTCAATATCCCCGTGGGGAGTATGCAAGATACCATAGCGGGCTCCGGTTTGCTTACAGACATGCTTAAGTTCAAAATTAACAGCCATCCTATTGTCTCCTATCTCCTGGCAAAATCAGCATGGCATCACCAAAACTGAAAAAGCGGTAGTCATGGTCTATAGCATACTGGTAGGCTCTCAGGATATTTTCTTTTCCATAAAAGGCTGAAACCAGCATAATTAAGCTAGATTCCGGTAAGTGAAAATTGGTTATGAGACCATCTATTATTTTAAATTTATAGCCTGGATAAATAAAAATATCCGTATAGCCGGACTGAGCTTGGAGATAACCGCTTTCAGGATCAGCAAGTGTTTCCAAGACCCGGCAAGAAGTTGTTCCAACAGCAATAACCCTTCCGCCAGCTGCCCTGGCCCCATTGATCAGGTCAGCTGTCTCCTGGGTCAGTTGGTAATATTCACTGTGCATGATATGTTTGCTGATATCCTCTTCTTTGACCGGTCTGAACGTACCGATTCCTACATGTAAGGTTAATTCCGCTATATGAACGCCTTTATCCCTGAGCTGTCCTAGCAATTCCGGTGTAAAGTGCAAGCCTGCTGTGGGAGCAGCAGCCGAACCGTCATACTTAGCATAAACTGTCTGATAACGATTGGGGTCAGTCGGTTTTTCTGTAATATAAGGTGGCAGGGGCATCTCTCCAAGCTCGGCTAATACTTCTTTCCAGATTCCCTGGTAGATAAATTTAACCCGTCGGTTTCCATTAGGTAAAACTTCTTCAATCTCAGCCTCAAGCTTGCCGGGGCAAAAAACAATCCGGTGGCCCTGTCGGCACTTTTTACCGGGCCTCACCATAACCTCATATCCTTTATCAGGAAGCTCTTTAAGGAGGACAAACTCCACTGCTGCCCCGGTATCCTCCCTGTGGCCATGAAGTCTGGCTGGAATGACTTTGGTATTATTTACTACCAGGACATCGCCGGGCCTAAAATAATCCACTACATCATGAAACAATCTATCGTCCAGGGTTAAGTCCGCTTTTAACACCAAAAGTTTACTCAAATCTCTTTTTTCTGCCGGATGTTGAGCTATAAGTTCCTTAGGTAAATCATAGTAAAAATCACTCTTGAGCATTTGTTTGACCTTCTTTTTTAGTTTCCGCCACATTATAGTGTTCTAGGGCCCTCTTTGCATAGAGGAGGCGGCGACCCCTTCTCCCCTTTTCTCTAATTCCGTACCGAGCCCGCAGCCTCTGCCTCTCTTCCGGGCTTAACTCTGGCAGGAGGCCAAAGTTGGCATTCATGGGCTGAAAGTATCTTGGATCAGCTTTAACCACATAATGGGCAAGGCCACCCATGACGGTTTCAGGATGAAGATATAGGGGATTGTGGTCTTCTATACCAAGATAGGAAGCAGCCAGAGACTTAGCCGCCACCAGACCTGAAGCAGTCGACTCCACATAACCCTCAACGCCTGTAATTTGTCCGGCAAAAAAGAGCTTATTATACTCCTTATGTTGAAAACCCAACTGCAATTGTCTCGGGGAATTGATAAAGCTATTCTTATGCATCACGCCAAAACGCTCAAACACAGCATTTTGCAAAGCTGGAATCAATCGGAAAACCCGTTTTTGTTCCGGCCAGGTAAGTTGGGTCTGAAAACCGACCAAATTATAAAGGCTTGCGGCCTGGTTATCCTGGCGCAATTGGACTACAGCATAGGGTTTTTTGCCGGTTCTAGGGTCTACCAAACCCACAGGTTTCATAGGGCCAAAAAGCAAGGTTTCTTGACCTTGTCTAGCAATTGCCTCAACAGGCATGCACCCCTGGAAAAGTCGGTGGTCGTCAAAATCATTAAGCTGAGCTCTTTTGGCTTCAAGCAATTCTCGATAGAAAAGCTCATACTCAGTTTCTGTCAGTGGACAGTTGATATATTCGCCATCTCCCTTGTCATAGCGGGAGGCCAGGAAGCTCTTGGTCCTATCAATGGAGGCAGCCTCCACAACCGGAGCAACAGCATCAAAAAAATAAAGTTCTTCATCCCCCAAGAGGTCAGTTAAACTGGATAGAAGCCTAGAGGAGGTCAATGGTCCTGTCGCCAGAAGGATGTAGTCTTGTTCCAAATCAAACTGACTGAGGTCCGTGACTTCCTCCCGCCTAATCTCAACCCGCTGATTTTTTTCAAGTTTTTGGGTAATATAGTCCGAAAAAGCCGACCGATCGACCGCCAGAGCCCCTCCTGCCGGAACCCGGTTTTGATCAGCCGCCTCCATGATCAGAGAGCCCTGTTGTCTAAGTTCTTCTTTTAAGACACCAACAGCATTCTCTAACTGGTTTGACCGTAAAGAGTTACTACAAACCAACTCTGCAAATTTAGCCGAATGGTGGGCCGGTGAAAACTTAACCGGCTTCATTTCATATAGAAGAACATTGATCCCCAGACGGCTTAACTGGCAGGCTGCCTCCGAACCGGCTAAACCTGCACCTATAACAACTACTTTTCCATCCATCTGTGCTTTACTTAACCTGCCTTAAT
>CAMYEY010000061.1 GCA_947254895.1 uncultured Clostridia bacterium | reverse complement strand
GGCAAAATTTCTTCACTCCGTCGCTTTAAGGACGACGTCCGTGAAGTCAAGACAGGTTATGAGTGTGGTATCGGTATTGAGAAATATAACGATCTCAAGATCAATGACCAGATTGAAGCCTTTGAAATGCAAGAAGTCAAAGCTTAAGTTACAAGAGAGAGCCGGCCTAACTGCCCTTGATGGGCTAGGCCGGCTTTTTTATTCTCTAGTTTGAGCAAAGTGTTAAAGTTTAGGCCGGTTTTCCGGCCGGGAGGAAAAGATGTTACGTGCAGACCGTGTTGCTGAAGAAATAAAAAAAGTAGTAGCCGAGATTATTCAAAATGAAGTGGAAGATCCCCGCCTACCCAGCTTTACAACTGTTACAGATGTTGAAGTGAGCCGGGACCTGGCCTATGCTACCGTTTACGTGAGCAGCCTGGGCCAAGACGAAAACCACGGTGAATTAACGATCCAAATACTGGACCGGGCTAAAAAGTTTATCCGCTACCGCTTGGGACAAGAGGTTCAGCTAAGAAATGTTCCCCAGGTTCGTTTCCGTTACGATAATTCCATCGCTGAAGGTAACCGGATGTCCAAGTTGATTGACCAGGTGATTAAAGAGGATGAAGCAAAACATGGATCAACTGGGGAGTAAGCAAGAGATCATTGACCTTTTGGCCAAGCTTGAGCCGCAAAAAATTTTGATCCTACCCCATGTCAGGAGTGATCCGGATGCTTTAGGGTCCGCGTCTGGCCTGGCTCAGCTTTTGTCTCAGTTAGGTCACCACACTAAGATCCTGGTGGATGAGCCTGCAGGAGACCACTTAGATTTTATTTATAGGGGACTTGATTTAGAGGTCTTTGAGCTTGAGCAAGAGAAAAATCAGCCCGGGCCGGATTTAATTGTTTACATAGATCACCATGGTCTTGATCGCTTGGGGCAAAGGGGTTCCCTCTTAGGAGACTTTCCTGGACGCCCCCTCTTGATTGTTGATCATCACCCCTTAACTCAAACTGACAGCCAAGACTTTTACCGGAGGGCGGAGTTTGCCGGCCGCCGGATGACTTGTTGGATTGACAGTCAACGGTCTTCTGTCTCGGAAATGATAGCAGACCTCTTTTTAACCCTCCTTGACCAGCCGGATTTACTCGGTTTTTCATCTCAAGCCAGACGAACTGGGACTAATAAGGCCTGCTTGGACCTAGATGAGCAAACAGCTACAGCTCTTATGGCAGGAATATATGGGGATACGGGGGGACTCCGCTTTGCCAATACCAGGCCGGAGACCTTCTATATCTGTTCCCGGCTTTTCCGGGATGGGATGTCCATCGACTTTATTGCCGATAAACTTTTTGGAGAAAAAAGTCTGGCCCAGGTCCGCTTGGCAGGACAGGTGTTTGAAGGAGCCAGGCTAAATACCAGAGGAAATTTGATCTGGTTTTACGCTAGTCAGGACTTTTTACGGGCTGTGGGCTGCAAGACAGATGACCTGGAAGGTCTTTGTTCGGACATGCGGAACTTGGAGAATATTGACCTGGCTATCCTGATTAGGGAGACCGAAGAGGGCGACCTCAGGGTCAACCTCCGGTCTAATCAAAATTTTGACTGCCAAGCTTTAGCCGAAATGTTTGGTGGTGGGGGCCACGTTAGGGCCTCAGGTATCAGCTTTTGCCAGCCGGAACACGCTGATGAGATCATTAATCGTTTAGTGGCTGCTGCCGAAAAGCTCCTGGATGAGGTTGGTTAATATGGCAAGATTGGACCTATCCAGGGGGCTAATCCTGGTGGATAAACCCGTAGGGTTGACTTCTTTTGGGGTGATTTCCCGCCTCCGTAAGCTTACCGGTATTAAAAAAATTGGACATTCCGGCACCCTTGATCCCTTTGCAACCGGACTGCTTCCTATTTTAATCGGTCGTTTTACCCGCCTGGCCCAATATCTGGAAAGTGGGACTAAGACCTACCGGCTTAGTCTGGTTTTGGGTGAGGCCAGGGACAGCCTGGATCGCACGGGTGAGGTTACGGAGTGTCTGAGTCCTGAGGACCGGGAGAGGCTGGAGGGTGAGATTAAAGATGGGTCTCTTGAAGCCAGATTTTGCGACTTACTTAAACAGGAATTTACTGGGAAAATCGAACAAATTCCCCCTATGTATTCGGCCGTCAAACAGGATGGTCAGCGACTTTACCATTATGCCAGGAAAGGAATCACTGTTGACCGCCAAGCCCGTCCGGTAGAGATTTATCAGGCTGAACTTTCCGCCCCTTACAAGGATGAAGCTGGTGCCTGGGCAATGGATGGACTTTTAACCTGTTCTAAAGGAACTTATGTCCGGACCTGGGTAGATGACCTGGCGAGACGGGCCGGTTACCTTGCCTATACTAAGCAATTGAGACGGTTGGCTAGTGGCCACCTGAGCCTTTCGGAGACGGAACAAGCAGGCAAGTTGGTTGACCTGGATACGCTCTTTACCATCTACCACGACCATGGTGGGGACCAGGCCTATATGCGCCAATACCTGGCCCAAACTTGCCTCTATCCCATCGACCGGGCCCTGGGAGACTTTGCTTCTTACGACCTGAATCAAGTGGAAGCGGACCGGGTACTTAAGGGACAAAAACTTTATCTGAAAAGAACTAAACTTCAAGGACAAACTGGCCAAATTACCAAGTTGTTATATAATAACCACTTGTTAGCAATGGCCGATACAGACCCTAATGGGCAGGAGCCTGTCAGCTACCGCCAGGTTTTGGGCCTAGAAGAATAAGCTTTTAAGGATTTGGCTTTTAAGCTTAGGAAGGACTTACATGAAGGTATACGACAGTTTTCCTTTCCATCTTGCTAAAAGGGATAGGGCCATAGCCCTAGGTTTTTTTGATGGTGTCCACCTGGGACACCAAAAGTTGATCCAAGAATTACTGGAAGTCAGCCGGAAATGCGACCTTTGCCCTGCTGTTTTTACCTTTGACAGCCATCCAGCCAGCCTACTCGACTCTAATTTTAAATTTTCCGGCCTGATTCAGACGGTTGACCTCCGCCTGGAAAAATTGGCCGACCTGGAAGTGGCAGAAACAGTCCTCGCTCCCATGATTGAGGCGGTTAGCCATATTTCTGCTAAAGACTTTTACCGCCACTACCTCTGTGAGCAGTTTTCTATGCGGGCTATGGTAGTCGGTGATGATGCCCATTTTGGTTATAAGGGGCAAGGAGATGCCGACCTCCTGACTTTGTGGACAAAGCGAGATGGTCTCGACTTTATCCGGGTATCGGATGTCATGGTTGACGGGGAAAAGGTATCCTCTACCAGGATTAGGCTTTTGCTGGAAAAGGGGAGGGTCCGGGAGGCTAATCGTTGTTTGGGTTACCCCTTTCAAGTTAAAGGACGGGTGGTCACAGGAAAAAAGCTTGGCCGCACCTTGGGTTTTCCTACGATTAACCTAGCCTATGACGACCGTTTGGTCCAACTTTTATATGGGGTCTATGCCAGTAGGGTATTAGTAGGGGGGCAGGCCTATCCGGCTATCAGCTCCATCGGGACTAATCCCACCGTGGACGAGAGTCAGACAGTTAAGTTGGAGACCTATATTTATGACAAGTCTATGGACCTCTACGATGAAATTGTCCGTGTTGAGTTTCTCGACTTTATTAGACCGGAAATCCACTTCCCGTCTGTTGAAGCTATGACAGAGCGAATTTTATCCGATTTAAAATTTGTTGAAGATTGTCATAAGAGAGGCCAATATCGGTAGAATTATGCTAACATAATTGTTATTAATAAGTTGCTTGACCGGCCCCAGTGAGGCAGGTCAATTTTAGGAGGAAGTCATGCAAGCCTTTCATGTATCTTTTCCCGGTCTAGGTATCAGGGATCTCCCGATTAACAGGGTCGCTTTCAGCTTTGAACTGGGCGGTAGTGAGTTTAATATTTATTGGTACGGCATCATCATCGCCCTGGCCTTTTTAGTGTGTCTTTTGCTGATTATGCGAGAAGCCCCCAAGCACGGTTTGAAAAAAGATGACATGGTCGATATGTTTATCTGGATTATCATCCTTGGACTGATAGGAGCTAGGCTCTACTATGTGGCTTTTTCTTGGGATGAATTTGCTTCTGACCCCCTTAAAATTTTCCAGACCCGCTACGGTGGTTTAGCTTTTTACGGGGGGTTGATCGGTGGCCTGCTCGGGGTTGTCATCACCTCTAAACTAAAAAAGATTGATTTATTATACTTGGTTGACTTTTGTGCAGTCTATGTTCCCTTAGGGCAAGCTATAGGCCGCTGGGGTAACTTTGTGAATCAGGAAGCTTTTGGAACCAACACTGACCTTCCTTGGGGTATGTTTAGCGAACAGACATATAGCTATTTGAACCAGTTTGGCCAGCAATACGCCCCTATGTCACCCGTCCACCCGACCTTTCTCTACGAAAGTTTGGCTAATATTGTTATTTTCTTAATCCTGCACAAGTTTAGAAAAAAATCCCAAAAAAATGGTCAGGTCGTTGGCCTTTACCTGATTCTCTATGGCCTGGTCCGTTTCCTGGTGGAGGGTCTGCGGACAGACTCCCTCTATGTTGGCAATAGTGGAATCCGGGTCTCCCAGGCTCTTTCCCTAGTCTTTATCTTGCTAGGCTTGGTTTTAGAGTTTTTAGCAGCCAAGGAGTTTTTTGGAGATAAGGCAAAATACCTCCTGCTAGCGGCTGAAACAGAGCTTGAAGCTGGCGAAGATCAGGCGGCTTCTGAACTTGAGTCTGAGGCAGGTCCTAGTGAGGAGCAGGCTGACTCTGAAGAACAAGTGGAACTTGTTGAGCCAGAGTTTAAAGCTGAGACCGGGGCAGAAGGCGCCAGCTTAAAAGATAAAGAATAGTGTGGCGGGAAGTCCCATGTATAGACCAAAGGACATTAGATCAAAATCTGAATCTTACTTTCACCTGCTTGACTACTGGCTTTTGCTTCCTGTTCTCCTCATAACCCTGATTGGCCTTTATGTCTTAAATCAAGTTTACCAGTTGGGCTATGGGGCGGGGTCCTACCCGGGCAACATTATTAAGCAACTAGGGGCGGTCATGATAGGGGTCCTTTTGGCAATCGGCCTTTCTTTCATCGATCTGCCGGCCCTCAAGTTGGTCGGTTATCTGACCTATGCTGCCGGTATTTTCTTCCTTATAGTCGTCCATATAGATGGTTTTTCTATGGCCAGCTTAACCGGGGCGGACAGCTGGATTCGCTTTCCTATCTTTGGAACTTTCCAACCCTCGGAGTTGGCCAAGGTGGGCATAGCTCTGGTCTTGGCTGATATTTTGGCTCAGATAAAGCAGGAGAAGATCAGCTTGGTGAGGGGGATCGTTTCCGGCCTCATCATATGTGGTATTCCTCTCTTTTTAATTTCACGTGAACCCGACTTTGGTACTTTTTTTGTCATCTGCCTTATGGTAATGACCATGATCTTTGTTTGTGGCATCAGTTGGTTTTATATCATAGCGGGTATCCTGGCTGGCATCGTCGGTATTCCTCTGGCCTGGAATTTTTATCTGGATGCCTATCAAAAAAATCGGATCATGACCTTCCTTTTCCCCGGTCATGATGCCAATTCAGACTACCATATTGAACAGGCTCTCAGGGCTGTTTCTTCGGGTGGTTTTGCCGGTAAGTCGGGGGTCGGTGACATTCCTGTTCCCGTCAAGGAGTCGGACTTTATCTTTTCGGCCATATCCGAATATCTGGGTTTTATCGGGACGACTGTCTTGATTATTTTAATTATCGTCTTTATAGCCAGAGCTATCTACATTGCTTACCATATGGCTGAATATAGTCTGGCAGGATCCTACCTCATGGTTGGCCTGATTGCTGTTCAGGGCTTTCACTTTGTCGAAAATATCGGGATGAACGTCGGCGTTTTACCCATTACTGGTATACCCCTTCCCTATGTATCTAGCGGGGGTTCCTCCATGGTGGTCAGCTACTTTATGCTGGGCTTGATGCTCAATATTTCTATCAACTACCGGCTCTTTAAGTCAAGTGAACTCTAAATTTTACTCGAAATGCAGATCGCTTTTTTGCCCTTTCAGAGGGCTTTTTTCTTGTACAAAGAATTTTTTGCTTTCAGTCTAAGGTATAGAATCCGGCCCTTTATAGGCCTTTAAGGAAATCTACTTTCAGTTTTCGGACGCCTGGTCCTTTAAAAGCACGGTTATTTTAGCCGGCTTTTCTTTTTTTGGCTTGCATGGGGGGAGGAAATAGTCTAAAATGCAATACAAGTGGAGGAAAGTAGAGGGTTTATCACTTATAGTGGCGGAAAGTGGTAAATTACCTGCAGAATGAACAGCGATGGCACGATATACACACACAGTTGATAAAAAAGGGCGTGTGATTGTTCCAGCGAGATTACGAGATAATCTCGACGGTGTTCTTTATGTGACTTTAAGTTTGGATGATAACTACTTATCGGCATATACTCCTGAGCAGTTTAAGAGCATAAGACAGCAGATTTCAGCCCTGTCAGGGACAGATCCGGACGTTCGTCGCCTTAAAAGAGCCATCATAGGCGAGGCGATAGAATGTTCGTTTGATTCCCAGGGGAGGATTAGCCTTTCGGACAACCTGCTTATGTGGATTGGCGTCAAGGCTGGAGATGAGATTTGCTTTATCGATATGTATGATAAATTAGATATTTGTTCAAAAGAATTTTACGAGAAGTCCATGGCAGACCTTGGTTCTTTGAGTGACCTGGACCTCACCAGATTTGATGTGCAAGGACTCTAATTTTCAACATATACCGGTGCTCTACCAAGCACTCATCAGCAATCTGGAGATTAAGCCGGACGGCGTTTACGTCGACTGTACAGCAGGCGGTGGTGGCCATAGCTCAGGTATTCTTCAGGCACTTTCTTCAGCAGGTCTTTTGATCGCAATAGACAGGGACCCGGCAGCACTTTCCGCTACACAAATGAAACTTGAAAGTTTAAATCAAACCCAGGCTCATTACCGTCTGGTTGAAGGAAAGTTTTCTGAAGTAAGTCGGATTTTAGAGGAACTCCAGATCGAGAAAGTGGATGGCATCATCGCTGATCTCGGTGTATCGTCAGCCCAGATAGACCAGGCTGAGAGAGGGTTTTCATTCCAACAGGACGGTGATTTGGATATGCGGATGAGTCCGACCAATCCCTTGACCGCGGCAGACTTTGTCAATACGGCTGGTCGGGAAGAAATTGTTCGGGTTCTCAGACTTTATGGAGAAGAAAAATTTGCCGGTAGGATCGCTGATAAAATTGTCGAGACTCGTCAGGTTAGACCCCTCCGCCGGACCTTTGACCTCGTTGATGTGATAAAGGCAGCTGTTCCGGCCAAGAGCAAGAGAGAGCAGCACCCGGCCAAAAGAAGTTTTCAAGCTATTCGGATTTATATCAACCAAGAATTGGCGGAATTAGAAAAACTTCTGGAAACTTTACCCGGTCTGATGGCTCCTCAGGGAAGGATAGGGATTATTAGCTTCCATTCTTTGGAAGATCGGTTGGTCAAACAAACTTTTCAACAATGGGAAAAGCCCTGTACTTGTCCTAAAGATTTTCCGGTTTGTGTTTGTGGAAAAAAGCCGCTGGGCCATGTGGTCAACCGCAAGGGGATTGTTGCTGATCAAGCTGAGATAGCAGCTAATCCAAGATCCAGAAGTGCTCGGTTGAGGGTTTTTGTTATGAATTAAACTTTTAAAGTGAAGGACCTATATAAGAAAAATGTCTTGAAAATGCCATTTGAGACATATGTTAGATATAAAGACAGGTGGACGGTGATAACATGAGATATAGACAAGCTGGAAATTTAGCTTATAAGAGAGCGGACGACGGTTATCGTGCTTCATCTGTTTATCATGCTTCCACCAGCGGTGAGCTTGCCCAGTCCTTGCCGGACCTACCTTATGAGTTTCCCGAGTTACCTCAAAGACGTCGCCAACTTGAAGAAGAAAAAAGGCAGAGACGCCTGGAACTTGCAGAACGAGAAAAAAGACTGAGGCTCCGGGCACTCTACAAGGC
>CAMYEY010000060.1 GCA_947254895.1 uncultured Clostridia bacterium | reverse complement strand
GACCTGAAGAAGGCCTTAACAAGGGTAAGAAAGGCCCAGGCGGAATTTGCGACATTTACACAAGAAAAAGTGGACGAAATTTTCCTGGCAGCTGCTATGGCAGCAAACAAAGCCCGGTTACCGTTGGCCAAACAGGCTGTAGCAGAAACCGGCATGGGCATAGTAGAAGACAAGGTGATCAAAAACAACTATGCTTCTGAGCATATCTACAATGCTTATAGAAAAGCTAAAACTTGTGGTGTGATAGCAGAGGACAAGGCCTATGGTAACAAGGTCATAGCAGAGCCCATAGGTGTTATTGCAGCTATTATTCCAACTACAAATCCGACATCAACAGCTATATTTAAATGCCTCATCGCTTTAAAAACGAGAAATGCTATCATCATTTCACCCCACCCAAGGGCTAAAGAATCGACAGTTGAGGCTGCTAGGATTGTTTTAGACGCTGCTGTTAAAGCTGGGGCACCCGAGGGAATTGTTGATTGGATAGACGTACCCTCCTTGGAATTGACCAATGAGTTGATGAGACGGTGCGATACGATTTTAGCCACCGGTGGACCCGGTATGGTTCGCGCTGCTTACTCTTCCGGCAAACCTGCTTTGGGTGTTGGAGCTGGTAATACACCGGCAATCATTGATAAAACTGCCGATATTCAATTAGCCGTTAACTCCATTATCCATTCCAAAACTTTTGATAATGGTATGATCTGTGCTTCTGAGCAATCTGTCCTGGTTGATGCCGGGATCTATGCTGAGGTGAGAAGAGAATTTGCAAAGAGGGGCTGCTACTTCCTTAACGAAAAGGAACTGGATAAAGTCCGTAAGACTATTCTGATAAATGGTGCCCTCAATGCTAAAATCGTCGGTCAATCAGCAGCTACGATAGCAGAATTAGCAGGATTTAAAGTACCAAGTGGTAGCAAAATCTTGATTGGTGAAGTCGAGTCAGTTGACCTGTCAGAAGAGTTTGCCCATGAAAAACTTTCTCCGGTTTTGGCTATGTACAAAACCAAAAACCCACAAGATGCCTTTACTAAGGCTGAGGCTCTTATTGGTGATGGGGGTTACGGACATACATCAGCAATTTACCTCAATGAACGATTGGCAGCTGATACCCTTGATGAATTTATCAGCCGGATGAAAACCTGCCGGATCCTGGTTAATACACCGTCTTCTCAAGGCGGCATAGGTGACCTATACAACTTTAAGCTGACCCCCTCCTTGACCCTGGGTTGTGGTTCTTGGGGAGGTAACTCCGTTAGCGAAAACGTTGGGGTCAAACACCTACTCAATATTAAAACGGTTGCTGAGAGGAGAGAAAATATGCTGTGGTTCCGCGTCCCACCCAAAGTTTACTTCAAAAAAGGCTGCTTACCGGTGGCCCTGCAAGAGCTTAAGGAAGAAAATAAGAAACGAGCATTTATTGTTACTGATGAATTTTTGTACAAAAATGGTTTTGTTGACACTATTAGTAAACGGTTAGATGAAATGGGTATTGCCCACCAAACTTTCTTTAACATTCAACCTGACCCCACCCTGGCCTCCGTTTATGAAGGAACGGAACAATTGAGACAGTTTGCACCTGATACTATCATAGCTCTTGGTGGTGGTTCAGCCATGGATGCAGCCAAAATCATGTGGGTACTATATGAACACCCAGAGGCTAACTTTGAAGATATGGCTACACGTTTCCTTGATATTAGAAAGCGGGTTTACAGGTTCCCCAAACTGGGTAAAAAAGCCTACTTTATCGCTGTACCAACATCGGCAGGCACCGGTTCAGAAGTTACACCCTTCTCCGTTATAACGGATGAAAAAACGAAGGTTAAGTACCCATTAGCTGATTATGAGATTTTACCTCATATGGCTATCATCGATGTTGACTACCATATGACAGCTCCCAAGGGGTTAACTGCAGCTTCCGGTATTGATGTTGTTACCCACTGTGCAGAAGCCTTGGCTTCTGTGATGAGCAGTGACTATACTGACGGTATTGCCATTCACTCCTTACAACTGTGCTTTGATTATCTACCGCGCTGTTATGATGCAGGAACGACTGACCTTGAAGCTAGAGAAAAGATGGCTAATGCAGCTTGTATGGCTGGTATGGCTTTTGGTAACGCCTTCCTCGGCATTTCCCACTCCCTGGCCCATAAGTTGGGTGCCTACCACCACATAACCCACGGTATTGCAAACGCCCTCTTGTTGGAGCAGGTTATACGGTTTAATGCCAGTGAAAGACCGGTTAAGATGGGTACCTTCTCTCAATATGAGTATCCCAAGACTCTCCGCAAGTATGCTCAGGTGGCAGAACGTTTGGGCCTCCCTGGCAAGAATGACCAGGAAAAGCTGGAAAGTTTAATTGCTGAATTTAAAAAATTACGTAAGCACATAGGTATCAAGGATTCGATTAAAGAGTATGGGGTTTCTGAAAAAGACTTCTTGGCAACACTGGACGAAATGGTCGAAAATGCTTTTGATGACCAATGTACGGGAGCAAACCCCCGCTACCCCTTGATGAGCGAAATTAAACAAATGTACCTCAATGCTTATTATGGTAAAAGTGGTTTCACAGAAGTAGATATGCCAGATGAATCGCAATTTGATAAAAAGAAAAAATAAGGCTTAGAAAGGAGATTAGATATGGCAGGCAGAAAGTTAATTGCCGAAAGAGAACATAAGAAAATCTACGAGGAAAATGGGAAACTTTATAAAACCTTTGATCGGAGTTTTTCCAAGGCTGATATTTTAAACGAGGCTCTTAATACCGCAAGGGTAGAGGAGACAGATTTAAACACACCCAAAATCAGAGGTGTTGAGATGGGTCCCGAGGGATCGGTTATCATTATGGACTATATCGAGGGGGATAGCTTGCAAGAACTCTTTGATGCGAATCCTGCTAAAGAAGATGAATATTTAGAGATGTTTGTTGACCTGCAGATAAGCGTCCATAAGCAGACAGCTCCTCTCCTGAATAAGTTAAGAGATAAGATGAGACGCAAGATCTCGGAGACTAACCTGGATGCTACTACTCGTTATGACCTTAATACCAGGTTAGAGTCAATGCCTAGAAGAAATAAAGTTTGTCATGGTGACTTTAACCCGTCAAATGTTATTGTGGGCAAAGATAAGAAGCTTTACATTATCGATTGGGCCCACGTTACCAGGGGGAATGCCTCAGCTGATGTTGCTAGAACCTATCTCTTGTTCAAACTGCAAAAGAAAGATGAGCTTGCAGAAAAATACCTTAAATTATTCTGTAAGAAAACAGATACACCTAGGCAGTATGTCCAAAAATGGATGCCGATTGTAGCGGCTAGCCAGTCTGTTAAGGGGAACAAGGAAGAACGAGACTTCCTCTTGAGTTGGGTAGATGTTGTAGAATACCAGTAAGAATAAAAAATCTTTTAAAACGCTGTTATGTCGGAAAGCCAACCGCCTTCATCAGATATGGCAGCGTTTTTCTTTATTCAAATTGTGAGATTGCATTCTTTTCTCAGAAAAACTATAATGGGCGATAATTGAATAAGAAATGCTATGATAGGCAGAGTAGATTAGGTGTAAAGGAAGCACAGCGAGCGGGAGATAGTGAGAGCCCTGACTTTCAGCTTAACTCGAAGATCAGCCTTGAGCAGTGATTCTGAACAGTGGGTGGTTAGGGCTGAAAGGTCCTAGCCTGAAGAAAGGGAGGGAGGCTCCCTACCGGCCCAGTAAGAAAAACCGATCCCCTGCTTTGCGAGCAGGCCTTCGTCATGGAATTAAGATAGTTAGCAGGTTGGCAGTGCTAGGGTCAGTCTTTATAGTGAGATTGGCAGATGGCGTGAAAGATTGTGCGGCTGTACGACTGACTAAACTATGAAAACGGGTGGTACCGTGCTACTTGCACCCCGCTGATCAGGCAGGGTGTTTTTTTTATGGGAAAATACGAAAGAACCTGCCGGCGGGCTAAAGCTAAGATGATTAAATAGGATTTTTAGCTAAGCTACGCGAATAAACACAGAAAGGTAGTAGACATGTATAAGAAAGTTGATAGTTCACTCGATTTTGTACAGAGAGAGAAAGAAGTTCTCAAGTTCTGGCAGAACCAGGAGATTTTCAAAAAACAGACTAAGCTGCGCCAAGATGGCCCTGACTTTATCTTTTACGACGGTCCTCCGACAGCTAACGGGAAACCTCATATAGGTCACGTCCTGACTCGGGCCATTAAGGATATTATTCCCCGTTACCACAGCATGAAAGGGGAAAATGTCTTCCGTAAAGCCGGCTGGGATACCCATGGTCTTCCGGTTGAACTTGAGGTTGAAAAAAAGCTGGGTATTGATGGCAAAGAACAAATTGAAGCCTACGGAGTCGAACCTTTCATCAAGAAATGTAAAGAAAGCGTTTGGAAATATAAGGCAGAATGGGAAGAAATGTCAGACCGTATCGGTTTTTGGGCTGATATGGACCACCCCTATATTACCTATGAGAACAATTATATTGAGTCTATTTGGTGGGCTCTCCGGCAGATTTGGGACAAGGGCCTGATCTACGAAGGGCACAAGGTTGTCCCCTATTGTCCACGCTGTGGAACGGCTCTTTCCAGCCATGAGGTTGCCCAGGGTTATAAAGATGTGACAGAACCTTCTGTCTACCTGCGTTTCCAAGTGGAAGGACAGCCCGACACCTACTTTACGGCTTGGACGACAACCCCTTGGACTTTACCTTCTAACTTAGCCCTTTGCGTTCACCCGGATGCCAACTATATCCTGGCAGAGCTTGAAGATACGGTTTGTGGAGAAAGAAAAAAACGTCGCTACTATGTCGCTGAAGCCTTGGCAGAAGAGGTTTTGGGATCAGATTTTAAGGTTGTTGCAAAATGCAAGGGTAAGGAGCTTGAAGGAATGACCTATGAGCCACTCTTCGATTATGCCTTAGATATCGTCAAAAAATCCGGTAAGAAAGCTTATTATGTAACGGTTGACACCTATGTCACTATGTCCGATGGTACTGGTATCGTCCATATCGCACCTGCCTTTGGTGACGACGACTACCAGATTGGGAAAAAGTACCAATTGCCCTTCGTCCAGTTTATCAAGGAAGATGGGACCATGCCTGAGTTGACCACTGAAGTGGCCGGCTTATCCTTCAAGGAAGCAGATCCAAAGATCATTGACCTGTTGGCAAAGCAAGGTTCTCTTATCCGCCAACAAGACAATACCCATAACTATCCTTTCTGTTGGCGGTGCGATACTCCCTTGATCTACTATGCCCGTCAGTCTTGGTTTATCGAGATGACTAAGCTGAGAGACCGGCTGGTGGCTAATAACAATACGATTAACTGGATACCAAAGACAATCGGTTCCGGTCGTTTTGGCAATTTCTTAGAAAATGTTATCGACTGGGGCCTATCTAGGGAACGCTACTGGGGAACCCCCTTGCCGGTTTGGCGGTGTGATGATTGTGGCCATGACCACCTGATTGGCTCAATTGAAGAACTCCATGCCATGTCTGACGATTGTCCGGAAGAGATCGAACTCCACCGGCCTTATATCGATCAAGTCCATCTCAAGTGTCCTGAATGCGGCGGAAAGATGACGAGACGTCCTGAGGTTATTGATTGTTGGTTCGACTCGGGGTCGATGCCCTTTGCCCAATATCACTATCCCTTTGAAAATCGTGAACTCTTTGAACAGAGAGCTTTCCCTGCAAACTTTATCTCGGAA
Organism: uncultured Clostridia bacterium; assembly: GCA_947254895.1. Taxonomy (GTDB): domain Bacteria; phylum Bacillota; class Clostridia; order Saccharofermentanales; family DTU023; genus UBA5436. The sequence continues at coordinate 2,318 of CAMYEY010000060.1, read as the reverse complement.
GCAGTTGACCAAACTAGGGGCTGGTTCTATACCTTGCTGGCAATTGCAACGGCGGTCTTTGATAAGCCACCCTTTGAAAATTGTATTGTTATGGGCCATGTTCAGGATGAAGAAGGGCGCAAGATGTCCAAGCACTTGGGTAATGTTGTCGATCCCATGGCGGTTCTAGAAGAAGAAGGAGCTGATGCCGTTCGCTGGTACTTCTATAGCAACAGCCAACCCTGGCTACCTTCAAGATTCTCATCCAAGATGGTCAATGAGGTGAAACGTAAATTCATTTCGGGTCTCTGGAATACTTATGCCTTTTATGTCCTCTATGCAGACATAGATAAGTTTGACCCCTCTAAGTATGAGTTGGACTTTGACCGGGTGTCCGTTATGGACCACTGGATCTTGAGTAAGTTGAACAGTTTGGTTAAAGAGGTTGATAGTCGTCTTTCACGCTATGACATTACAGGTTCAACCCGTTTGATGGAGGACTTTGTAGACGACCTATCCAACTGGTATGTGCGCCGGTCCCGTGACCGTTATTGGGGAGAGGGGATGACCCAGGACAAAATCAATGCCTACATGACCCTCTATACTGTCCTTGAGACGATGACCCGTCTAACGGCACCTTTCTTACCCTTTATGACAGAAGATATGTACCAAAACCTGGTGGTCAATTTTTATGACCAAGCGGTCGAAAGTGTTCACCTGGCAGATTTTCCAACCTGCGATGAGAAGTGGATTGACCAAGATTTGGAAGAACAGATGCAGTTGGTTTTAGATCTTGTCAACCTTGGCCGTTCTGCTAGAAACTTATCTGAACTCAAGATCCGCCAGCCTCTCGCTAAACTCTATGTTGTGGCCGAACAAAAATTGGAAGAGGCCTATGTGCCCCTTCTCCTAGATGAATTGAATGTTAAAGAATTGGACTGGTTAACCGATGCCAGCGACCTCCAAGATTATGAATTTAAGCCGCAACTGAGGCTCTTAGGACCTCGGTTTGGTAAAAATCTTGGCTTGGTAAAAGAAGGCTTAGCCGGCCTGGATGGTCGTAAAGCTTACGCTCAGCTCCAGGATCAAGGCTTCATCGAACTTGAAGTCCTGGGCCAGTTAGAAAAGTTTGAGCCGGACGACCTCCTGGTCTCGCCGATTCAGGCTGAAGGTCTGGCTACGGCATCAGATCACGGCATAACCGTTGCCTTAGATACCACTTTAACAGAGGACTTGGTTCGTGAAGGTAATGTTCGCGAGATCATCTCCAAAGTTCAAAATATGAGACGGGAGAGTGGCTTTGAGGTCGCTAATAGGATCAACCTATATTATGCCGATAACGCCACATTAGGTCAGCTGATTGAAGATTATGCAGAAACCATCAAAGCTGAGGTGTTGGCAAAAGATATCATGCCGCTTAAAGAGGGGGTTCCCCATGTGGCCTCTTGGAATATCAATGGTCAAGAGCTGACGCTTGGTATGGAAGTTGTTGAATAGTTAAACCCGGGGCAGGTTGCTACCTGCTCCTGAAAATTTAATGAACCGGTCCTGCAGGTTAAAGTCCTTGCTGAGCCGGTTCCCTAACAATATAAAAATCCGGACGACTGTTTTTCGTCCTTGGAGGTAAAAAAATGAATAAAAAGATTTTTAATTTAGCCTTGGCAGGTATTTTAGCTGCTCTTTATTTGGTTTTGACCCTACCATTTGCCCAGTTTGCCTTTGGTATTGTCCAGTTCCGTTTAGCCGAAACGCTGACAGTTTTACCGGTCTTGACTCCAGCAGCTATACCAGGTGTTTTTATCGGTTGCCTTTTCTCGAATCTCTTTAATCCTCAAAATTTAGGACTTATAGATATTTTGGGAGGAAGTTTAACTACTCTGCTAGCAGCCTTTTTAACCTATAAGATAGGTGGCCCTTTCCGGCGCTATACTTTATCCGGCAGCAGGTTGGGCATGTCCAGTGATTTTGACCGGCAACTTGACCGTAGGCAAAAATTAAATCTCTTCCTTGCTTTGCTGCCACCGGTTATCCTTAATGGCCTAGTGGTAGGGACCTACTTGCCTTTCCTACTAACGCCGGACCAGGCTAGTTTAGCTTTAGTAGTTAGCAGTATTCTGACCATCTGTCTTTCACAGGCCATAGTTATTTATGGTCTGGGATTTAGCCTGGTTCTCCTTTTATCAAAGAACAGGATCATGTTAGACTATATCAATAAGAAACAGTAAAGTTTGTGGTGGCTGATCCCGGCTGGACTCGGCCGCCCGAGATTTTTAAATATGCAAAATGGCCATTATTTTAAATCTGATCCCCAGCTTGACCACGCTATCCAGTTGCTAGAC
>CAMYEY010000059.1 GCA_947254895.1 uncultured Clostridia bacterium | reverse complement strand
GGAAAGTAGCTCTCTAAACCTCGATAATTGCTGGCATTTGTATCCAACTTGAGAAAGTCAATCTTATCCAACAAAAAACGGTAAGTAATATTAAAAGATAGGTGACAGAGGATTGTTGGCAAACAATTGCCAACCCTTTTGAAAACAAAAGAGACGAGTAAACCTAGTGCTGCATAAGGGAGAAGGTCTGGCCAGCTAAAAAAGAGCAAACCTGTTGTTAGGCTACTTATGAGGACAGCGGTGTGCTCAGATATGCTGTTCAAACTTTCATGTAAGAATATTTGTCTAATACTCACTTCGTGGCAGATGGCTGGCAGAAAACAAAAGATCAGTAGGTAGAGGATTTGGATTAAGGGGTGTTTGGGGAATAAGCCAATTTCTCCAGCCGGCCGCCAAGTTTCTGTTACAAGTCCTAGCTTAAACGAAAAGATAGAGAGACAAACATTCAGAACAGCCGTCAGGTAAGCAAAAGGGAAGCCCATAACCAGGCAAAGAATCCCTAAGGGATTCCGTTTATGTAAAAAATCAAGCGGATTTGCTCTGTTGCAAATTAATGCATACAGGAAAGTGGGTAACAGAAAAACCAAAGTGTGGAAAAGTATGACTTTTAGGGTGACAGCTTTCCAGCTACTCAATGCTCCTAAAAAAATAAAAAGATCCAGATAATCCACCAAGAAGAAAATATAGGCGGCGAGACATATTAAAGAACATAGCAAGCCTACTTTGGCAGCTTGAGGCTTTTGGCTTTTAACTTGTTCCAGGGTTAAGGATTTTTTGGGGCTGGGGTTGATCACTCTGATCTTAACTGGCCTAATATTGTTATTTTGTTCTTCTGACATGATTACCTCATTTCCCCGTATTTTAAATTATCCAAGCTAAGTATGCAATATTAAGCTCATAACAAGTCCTATGGTTAGGTAAGGGACGAAAACAATCGCAGTAGCATGCCTTTCATTTTTTGTTCGTCTGTACGTGCTCAGGAGTGCCAGCGAAGAGGCTATCAAAAGACAATAGGCTAATATGGAAAATCCAAATATAAACGATATGAGGACCACGATTTTAAGGTCACCACCCCCGATGAGAAAGGTTTGACTCATATTTTCAATTAGACAAATAAGGGCTACTAGAAAAAGATAACATATTAGATTTACCAGAAAATGAAGTATCAGGCTTTGTAGTGATTGTTTGCTTAATAAAAGTGCTATTTGCCAGATTAGTCCGCCTAAGATATGACGGTAAAAAACCTTTGCCCACCGCCAGTCGGTATAGGCAAAAAGTAAAAATGGTAGGAATAAAAGACTAGACAATAGGGGTTCCATAGGCCAAGCTTAGGCTAAAAGTAACAGCTGTGGTTGGCTTATTTTGTGAAAAACTATAAATTTGGTAACATAACAGAGGATTTTAGAATCTCATAAAAATTAGATGCATAGGGAGTAGCACATGAAAGAACAGTTAATCAATGCGATTAAATCTAATCTTGCAGCGGAATTTGGTAAAAACCTTAAGCATGCCACCCAATATGAAGTTTGGCACTCTATATCAAGATCAGTTATGGAACTCTTAACTGAACGCTGGGAAAAGACTAGGGAGACCTACCGCCAGGGTAGGCAGGCCCATTATTTCTCTGCAGAATTTTTAGTTGGTCGCAGCTTGGTTAATAATCTTGTTAACCTTGATATCTATAGTGAGATGCAGGAAGCTGTGCAGGAGCTTGGTTTTGACCTCAATGACTTGGAGGAGCAAGAAACTGATCCGGGCCTTGGTAACGGTGGTTTAGGGCGTCTGGCTGCTTGTTTTCTGGATTCTAGTACAACCCTTAATTACCCTGTGACGGGCTATGGTATTTTATATCGCTATGGGCTTCTTAAGCAGGTTTTTGATGATGGTTTTCAAAAGGAGTACCCTGACGAATGGATGGAGTACCCCTATCCTTTCACAGTAAGACGAAATGAAGACCGTGTTATGGTTCATTATCAGGATGTAGACGTTTATGCTGTTCCATACGACTTGCCTATTACAGGTTATGGCACTGACAATGTTAACATTTTGAGACTCTGGAAACCTGAGGCAGCTGAAGCTTTTGACTTTAATCTTTTTAATTCTCAGCGTTTTGATGATGCTGTAATCGCTCGTAACCGAGTCGATGATATTTATCGAGTCCTCTATCCTAACGATACCTCATATGATGGTAAGGTTCTCAGGGTTAGACAGCAGTATTTTTTCGTCTCTGCCTCACTCCAAAATATAATCAAACAGTTTGAGGAAGTTCATGGTAATAATTATGAGAAATTTCCTGACTATAACTCAATCCAACTGAATGATACCCATCCTGTTTTAGCCATACCTGAACTGGTTCGTATACTGGTAGATGATAAAGGCTTAAGCTTTGAAGAAGCACGTAAAATTGCCCACAAGACCTTCGCCTTTACCAATCATACCGTTATGCAGGAAGCTTTGGAAAAATGGGAAATAAATATTTTCCAATTCCTCTTTCCACGGGTGCTTGAGATAATACAGGAGATTGATCAATGTCTAAGAGCAGAGCTTAAGGCTGCACACTTTTCTCAAAATGATGTGGAAAAACATTCCATTATCCACGATGGCATGGTCCATATGGCAAACTTGGCTGTCTACATGTCCTTCTCAGTCAATGGTGTTGCCATGATCCACAGTAATATTTTAAAGGATGAGACATTTGCCTTCTACTACAATCTCTGGCCTGGCAAATTTAACAATAAGACTAATGGTGTAACTCCGAGAAGATGGCTCAGAACCACTAATCCAGAACTTGCTGCCTTGTTAACGGAGCTTTCAGGTAATGAGGATTGGATTACAGACTTAAGCCAGTTGGCAAAACTCTTGCCGTACCAGGATGACAAGGCTGTGATGCAGCGCTTGATGGAAATTAAGCATGACAATAAGGTTAAACTTGCAGACTATATTGCTCAGCATGAGCATGTAGATATTAGACCTGATACCATCTTTGATATCCAGATTAAGCGGGTTCATGAGTACAAAAGGCAGCTGATGAATGCTCTGGTAATTCTTGACCAGTACTATCAGTTGAAAGACAACCCCAACATGGACGTTACACCCGTAACCTATATCTTTGGTGGTAAGTCAGCTCCTGGATATTTTAGGGCTAAGGCTATTATAAAATTTATCAATGCGATTGCAGATAAAATCAATAATGACCCCGATGTTAAAGGTAGGATCAAGGTGGTCTTTGTCCAAAACTATAACGTCTCTTATGCTGAAAAGCTGTTCCGTGCTGCTGATATTTCAGAACAAATTTCAACAGTTGGTAAGGAAGCATCGGGCACGGGCAACATGAAATTCATGATGAATGGTGCCTTGACCTTGGGTACCCATGATGGGGCTAATATCGAAATTGTTGAGTTTGCAGGTGAAGAAAACAACTTTATGTTCGGGTCCAGTATTGAAGATTTCCCGGCAACATTTGATTATTATAATTCACAATGGCAGTATGATCATATTCCGGGTCTAAAGCGGGTCATTGAATCTCTGGTTGATGGTAGTTTTGATGATGAGGGTACTGGTATGTTCCGTGAAGTCTATAACAGCCTCCTTCAAGGCTCAAGCTGGAGTAAAGCAGATATGTTTTATGTTCTCGGAGACTTTGATGATTACCGTAAGCGTAGGCATGACGCGCATATGGCTTATCGTGATCAGTCCGAGTGGGCTAAGATGTGCTGGCGGAATATTTGCACAAGCGGCAACTTTAGTTCTGACCGGACTATCCATGAATATGCTAAAGATATTTGGAAGATTGAAGCTGAAAAAATTTAATAAGCTTATAATCCGAAAGGGGAAAATATGGCAGAATTTAAGTACGAAGTAAAAAAAACGCTAGGACAGTTGAGTGAGGGTAGGTCCGGCTGGTGCCGAGAGGTTAATATGGTATCCTGGAATGAAAATCCTGCCAAACTTGATTTGAGAGATTGGGCTCCGGAACATGCAAAAATGAGCAAGGGGATATCTTTGACCTACGAAGAAGCTTCTATTCTAAGGGAGATTTTAAATGAAATAGACCTTGATGAAGTTTTTGAGAATTAATTGCTGTCGTAGCCAATAGAGTATTTATTATCAATTTAAAAACCTGCTTGTAGTTACACTACAAGCAGGTTTTTTATCTTGCTTTTTGCTCTTGCTTGGAGATTTTTTAGTGTACCTGCTCGTTAGCTGAGACGACTTCTGTATCTACCAATTTACCATAAACTAGATACCGTCCAGATGGATTGCGCCAGTCATTGTTACGAACTATACAGGTAACCAAGACGATCTCACTTTTGACCCCCACAGGGTCTGAGAAAAGTCTATCGTAGAGGTCCTTATCAGAGATTGAGGCAACCTTGTAGACTTCATAAAAATAACGGGTACGGTTAGCCAGCATGTCGATATGAAATTTGTCACCTTCTTTAACTTCTTCTAGTCTGTTAAAAACCTTACCATAATCTAAAAACCAATGACCAAAGATGATACAGCGGCCATCTTGACCGACAGGTGAAGACTCGGGTGTATGGCCTACCCCATAGCGGAGGGCGACAAGGTTGTCATCATCAGCAATAGGAGTATTCAGGTTGATCTTAGGTATTTTGAGGGCTCCAATAAAGTTTACGACTACATTACCGTTTTTATCGTAAACATAATTTTCTTTAAATTCACCGCCGAAGTCTTCATAAGATTCTCCCGAGACCTTGTTTGCCTTGGGGTCAACGGTGATGGTGATTGATTTAGATAGGTCAGATGCTTGCGTAAGTTCTCGGTCAATCTTTGCTACGGCCGAGGCTTCTATCTGACTCCGTCTTTTAGACTTTATTTTGGGGGCAATATAAAAATAGGCAGCCCCCAAGAGACAAAACACAATGAGTAGGTCCAGGGTAATCAAAAGGGGCCTACTTGAGTTCTTGGCATTCTTTTTAGTGTGTTTGTGATTTTGCTTAAGCGGATTCTGGCCTTTCTCCAGTTTTGGTTTCATTGCAAGCCGATCAGGATTACAATTTTCTTCTTGTTGCTGGGGTTCGTTAGAGCCCACAGACTGGTGATCGGGCCTTTGAGGAGTCCTTGGCTCTGACCGGTGTAGGGAATTATGTGTTTCCTGCTGGGAGCTTGAAATTGGCCGCACGATGGGATCGGCTTGATGAAGACCGGGAATTCTTCTTACTTGCGGTTTTGGCACGATTGTCTCGTTGGCTGAGTCGGAAAGATCTGGGGTGGATAAACTCTCTTGACTTTCTCGACTTGATTGTCCTAAAGTAAGTCGACGAATTTGCGGCTTTTCTTGCTGTTCTTTATTATCATCATTGTAATCATTTTTCATAGGCACTCATGTTAATAAATAAAAAATGGTTCAGCTCTTATTAACATACAACTCTTTCATTGCTGCTGAACTCCTTGCGTCTGTTTTACTATAGCTTATTTGTTTTTATTTTTAAACAATTAGGTATTTTCTGTTAACTTTGCTAAAGTTTATCGCAAATTATGAATTTGTGTTATTGTATATAAGATATAATTTGGGGAGGTTATGGATGAAAAAACAAGGAAAAATCTCTGTTACAACTGAAAATATTTTTCCGATAATCAGACAATGGCTCTATTCTTCGCAGGATATCTTTATTCGGGAAATTATCTCTAATGCTGCTGATGCTATTACGAAACGTCAGCATTTGGCAAATATGGGAGAAGTGGCTTCTTTCTCCGGTGGAGAAATTCAGATTAAATATGATAAGGCTGCTAAAACTTTAACTATTTCCGACAATGGTATAGGTATGACTGCTGACGAAATCGAAAAATATATAAATGAGATAGCTTATTCAGGCTTGGTTGATTTCGTCGAAAAATATCAGAAAGAAACTGACTCAAATTCGCAAATCATAGGACACTTTGGTCTTGGCTTTTACTCAGCTTTTATGGTAGCAGACCAAGTCGAAATAGTTAGTCAATCTTGTCAGCAGGGGACAGAGGCGGTTCATTGGCTTAGCCATGAGGGGATTGACTTTAGCATGGAGTCTAGCAAACGTGAAGGTGTAGGAACAGACATTATCCTTCATTTGTCAGCTGATGCGGGGCAACTTTATGATGAATACACCATCAGGTCAACCGTCAAAAAATACTGCCAGTTTTTACAGTATCCCATCTATTTAAGCGTGCTTGGAGGGGAACCAGGACGGGATAGTGATGGTGCAGAGCAAAGCCCGGTGCAAACTGCTGAAGGTGACCAGGCTACAGAGCAAAGCCCTGCAAAAGAATTGCTCAATGATCCAGACCCCATTTGGAATAAAAAGCCGTCGGAACTGACAGATGAAGATTATCTGAGCTTTTATAGAGAAACATTTCCAGGTATTGATGAGCCCATGTTTTGGGTACACCTCAACCTAGACTATCCTTTTAGGCTTAAAGGTATCCTTTATTTCCCGAATGTTGATTTAAGATATGAAAAGTTAGAAGGTAGGATCAAAGTTTATTATAACCAAGTCTACGTTGCGGATAATGTTCCTGAAATCATTCCGGAATTTCTTTTCCTACTCAAAGGTTGTATTGACTGTCCTGATCTTCCACTAAATGTTTCTAGGTCTTTTTTACAGGACGACCAGTATGTTCAAAAACTTTCTGACCATATAGTCAGAAAAGTGGCAGATCGTCTGATTAAGTTGTCCACAGACCAGCCTGAAAAATATGAGGAGTATTGGCCTAATTTACAGTTATTCGTTAAATATGGGATGATGCGTCATCCTAAGTTTGCTGATAGGATTTACGATATTGCTTTATTGGAGAAGGCTAACGGTGGCTATGTCAGACTAGCAGATTTGAAAGAGGGTAAGATTTTCTATGCCCCCGGTAAAAATAAACTTTCTGCCTACGTTGACCTAGCTCAAAAACAAGGACATGATGTCTATATTTTGGGTGAGGATATCGATATCCAGTGGATGTCATTCTTAGAATATAGGTCTCAAGGAAAATTCAACTTTGTTAGAGTTGATGCGGATGATAGCAAGGCAGATGAATCTGAGATCGAAAAAGATGAACGGGACAACTTTGACAAGCTCTTGGCGGAACTTGGTCAAGCAGAATATCAGGTTAAGTACCAGAAAGCTGGAGCTGATAGTCTGCCCTTCCTGATAAGGGAAGATGAGGAATATCGTAGAACCAAAGACTTGTTGAAGCAGATAGAAGCCACAGGAGATGAAAAAACGATAGCGAGTTTTAAGGAAATGTTGGCTAAAGAAAACCGGAAACCAAGTCTGATTGTTAATACAGATAGGCCGATTTTAGCTAAGCTGGCTAACATTGACCACGATCAAGGTCTCAGATTAATTGATTATCTACTGAAACTAGCGAAACTTGGCCAGGGTGACTTGCAAGGATCTGATTTCATTGAATTTTTAGGAGTAAGTGCTGATTATGCTTTCCAATCAACTGAGCCAACTTGCAGCAAGGACTGACATAGCTACCTTATTTATCGAAAGGCTGCCAGATAAGGATGCCAGTCTAGCTCGTTACAAGCAGGCCTTTAGGGATTTGGGTCTAAAGGCGATAGCTAAGTTTAGACTGTTCAGACGTTATGAAATTGAGGGAATCAATCAGTCGGAGGCATTGGCTGTCAATTATCAGATTTTCTCAGAACTGGGTCTCGACAGGGTGGCAGATCCAACTGAGTTGTTTGAACAGGAGTATATACTAGCTGTTAGTAATTCTAGCTGGCAACAAGATATTGAAACTATTTCCGGGCTTGAACTTCTTCATCTAAATTTCCCTTATAGAAGAATCGCCCTGAGAAGAACAGAAATCTTTTTATTCGAGGAAGAGCTATCGAAGTCTGAGCAAGAACTGCTCATCAAATTTTTTTCTCATGACAAAGGTTATGTTAAGGTTGGCCTCAAAAGCCATAATTTTAAAAGAGATCAAGAAAATGTGGGACAGGAAAAGCCTGTTGCTGTTAAAACTAGACTAGATATCAAACCCGACGCCTTAGAGCAAATACTTCAAGAAATGAAGGTCAAATACCGCAAGCAGGACATGGCTGATGATGACTTGTTAGTTCTGGTCGGCAGTAATTTTAGATATTACTATTTTAACGATAAGATGCAGGCATATTTAGACCGGATTTTGATGCAAAATCTTGCTTCAAAGAAACT
>CAMYEY010000058.1 GCA_947254895.1 uncultured Clostridia bacterium | reverse complement strand
ATTTGTAAAACAGGCTTGGATTTTTCAAAGCAGCCATGACAACTTACTTTTTACTTTTGCTGTCTGTAAAAGTAAAGTGGTCAACCTCAGTCCAATCTACCTGTATCAGCTCTACCCCCTCAAAATCGCCCTGTAAGAAGCGGTCAGCTAAGGGGTCTTCAATCTGCTTCTGAATGACTTTACGTAACGGTCTAGCTCCATATTTGGGATCATAGCCTTCTTTGGCCAAAGCATCCTTAGCAGCATCTGATAACTCTATCTTGAGGCCATGATTTTTAACATCCCTCACAACTTCTTTAAGCATCAGGTCTACAATCTGACGAATTTCCTCCGCGTTGAGCTCATGGAAAACCACGACCTCATCGATTCTATTTAAAAATTCCGGCCTAAAGATTTCTTGCATAGCGGTATGGACTCGGCTGGCTAAAGCTTCTTGCCCATGCGAACCAAAACCGATGCTATTACCCTTAAGGCTGGTACCTGCATTAGAGGTCATAATGATAACCGAATTACCAAAGTTAACTAGCCGTCCCTGGCTATCAGTGAGACGTCCATCATCTAAGATTTGGAGTAAAATGTTATAAACATCTGCGTGTGCCTTTTCAATCTCATCAAACAAGATAACGCTATAGGGCCTGCGCCTAATTCTTTCGGTTAGCTGGCCACCATCATCGTAACCAACATAACCCGGAGGCGACCCAATGAGCTTAGATACAGTATGTGCTTCCATAAATTCTGACATATCAAGTCTAATGAGAGCATCCTTCTCCTCAAAGAGAACCTCAGCCAGTGCTTTAACTAATTCCGTCTTACCAACACCAGTGGGGCCAACAAAGAAAAATGAGGGTGGCTTATGTTCAGAACCAAAGCCTGCCCGTTTTCTCCTAACAGCTCTAGCTACAGCATTGACAGCCTCTTCCTGACCAATAATCCTCTGGTGAAGTCTTTCCTCTAGATGAATCAGCTTATCCGTCTCTGCCTCAGTGATCTGCTTAACCGGAATCCCCGTCCACATTTCAACTACTGCTGCAATTTCTTGGACACCAATTTTAACCGGCTGGCACTTCTTGTTAACTTTCTCCAGCTCATCATTGATCTTCAAGCGCTGCTCCCGTAAGTTGGCATCTTTTTCGTAGAGGTCGAGGGACTTAGATTCATCAAGATTCTCAGTGATATTTTTGTAGGATTCAGCAATCTCTAAATCTAATTCTGTAATCTGGTCCTGGAGTTCTTTTTGCTTGGTGAGCAACTTATTATCAAGGTTGGTCCTGGATCCGGCTTCATCGATCAAGTCGATTGCCTTATCTGGCAAAAAGCGTTCATGGATATAGCGATCCGATAGTTCGACTGCTGACCGAATAGCAGCGGCCGTGTAGTGTACATAGTGGTGTTTTTCGTAATAATCTTTAACCCCATTGAGGATTTCAATAGCCTCAGACTTGCTTGGTTCATCAACCATAACTTTTTGGAAGCGTCGTTCCAAGGCTGAGTCTTTCTCTATAAAACGTCTATATTCATCCAGAGTGGTTGAACCGATAACCGAAACATCACCGTTAGCTAAAGCGGGCTTTAAGATGTTAGCCGCATTCATAGCTCCTTCTGCGTCACCTGCTCCCATGATGTTATGCAGTTCATCGATGACCAAAATAACATTGCCATTTCTTTTAGCGTCCTCAATAACGCCTTTCATTCTGTTCTCAAATTGTCCTCGAAATTGAGTACCTGCGACCATGGTTGTCATATCAAGCTGGTAGATTTGCTTGTCAAGAAGCTTAGCCGGTACTTCTTTAGCAATTATTTTGACAGCGAGTCCTTCCGCTATAGCAGTTTTACCCACACCAGGTTCACCTAAGAGAACCGGATTATTTTTATTTCTCCGATTCAAGATCTGGATAACTCGGTGGAGTTCCTTATCTCTACCAATAATCCTATCGATTTTACCTTCTTTAGCTTTTTCAGTTAAATTACTACCAAATTGATCAAGATACTTGTTTTTTCTTGATTTACTCCTGCTTTTCTTTGCGGAAGCTTCCTTATCTGACGGACGACTGTCTATTGTAGCAGCCATCAGACTTCCTCCGCTAGCTTCTTCATCAGATTCATCCGTGTCTTGGCCGTCATCTTCATCCGAAGAACCACCCAAAAAATTCATGTTATTAAAATTCAGACCGGAAAGATCCATATCGGCAGAAAAATCAAAATCCCCACCGTCACCGGACATAAAGCCCTTCAGAAACTCAAAAGGATTATTATCTCCCATTTCTTCCATCACTTCGTTCATCCTGGCTTGGACGTCATCAACATTATTCTCATTAATCCCGGCTTTACGTAGAAGTTGATCCACTCCACCAATCTTTTTTTCGAAGGAACACTTAAGGCAGATTCCCTCATTGACCGGTTCGTTATTCACCATTTTGGTAGTAAAAACAACAGCAACATTTTTCTTGCAAATTTGGCATATTGACATTATCTATTTCCTTTAACTAAGCCTAGCCATAAGGCCGGCCTTCATCGTAATTAAACTTTTCTAATCTTAACAGCTAAAAGCTGGTTACATGGTAACACCATATGAAGTCCTCATTTTAACAAAATTTAGAAGAAATATTAAGTTTTGCGAATTAAAAAGGACACCACTATAGTCCCCAAACCGGACGTGACAAAACAAAAGGCTTCCCTAGACCACCAAGAAACATCTTCTAACTTGCTCCATCCAATCAATGTATGTCCGGATATTTTCTTTGGAGAATTGCAGCCAAATAGTGGCCCGTGTAAGATTTGTCATTTTGAGCAACTTCTTCCGGGCTACCCTGGGCAACAATCCGGCCGCCTGCATTTCCTCCCTCAGGCCCAAGGTCGATGATATGGTCAGCAACCTTTATCACATCCAGATTATGTTCAATCACGAGGACCGTATTTCCTCTCTCAGTTAGCCTCTGTAGGATATCAACAAGACGGTGAACATCGGCCGCATGGAGTCCTGTCGTAGGTTCATCCAGGATATAAAAGGTTTGACCGGTATTGGTTTTGGAAAGCTCTGCTGCCAGTTTTACTCTTTGGGCCTCGCCCCCAGATAGTTGGGTAGATGGCTGACCGAGCCTGATATAGCCTAGGCCAACATCCATCAAGGTCTCCAGCTTGCGGACAATCTTCGGAATATTGGCAAAAAAACTGTAGGCTTCTTCGATGGTCATATTAAGGACATCAGAGATACTCTTATCCTTATATTTAACCTCCAAGGTCTCCCGGTTATAACGTTTACCCTGACAGACTTCACATTTAACATAGACATCCGGCAAGAAGTGCATTTCAATCTGCTTAACCCCATCCCCCTTGCAAGATTCACAACGCCCTCCTCGGACATTGAAGGAAAAACGCCCCGGCTTATAGCCCCTGGCCCGGGCTAGTTTACTTTCGGCATAGAGACTCCTGATATCAGTGAAAACACCTGTATAAGTAGCCGGGTTAGACCTAGGGGTGCGGCCAATCGGTGACTGATCAATCGCTATAACCTTATCCAATTTATCTAAACCGGAGATAGAGTCAAAGTCATCTGTAAAGCGCCTGGCTCCATTGAGTTCGGCAGCCAGTTTTTTCAGCAATATCCCGTTAACAAAGGAGCTCTTTCCTGAGCCGGAAACCCCTGTAACACAAGTAAAGACGCCCAGCGGTATACTGACATCAATGTTTTTTAAATTGTTAGCCCGGCAACCCTTCACAGTCAAAAAGTCTCGACTAGTCCGCCGCTTATCCGGGACAGCAATACCTTGCCTACCTGACATATATTGACCGGTTAAAGATTGAGGGTTAGCCAAAATATCCTCCGGCCTCCCCTGAGCTACAACTTGTCCACCAAACTCTCCTGCTCGAGGGCCAATATCGATAACGTGGTCAGCCTCCCAGATTGTTTCTTCATCATGTTCGACCACAACTACTGTATTGCCTAAGTCTCTAAGATGTTTGAGGGTACTGAGCAATTTAGCATTATCCCTTTGGTGGAGGCCTATACTGGGCTCATCCAAGACATAGAGGACACCAGTAAGGCCAGAGCCGATCTGGGTTGCAAGGCGGATTCTCTGGGCTTCACCACCCGACAAGGTAGATGAGGCTCTTGATAAAGTAAGATAATTAAGACCAACCTCGGTTAAAAAGTTAAGCCGGCTTGAGAGTTCCTTTAGGATCGGTTCAGCTATCTTAGCCTTAAAACTGTCTAGCTTAAGTTTCGCTAAATAATCGAGACAATCATTGATAGGCAGCTGGGTCAACTGATAGATATTAAGATCACCGATGGTAACAGCCAAACTCTCCGGTTTTAATCTGGCTCCCTTACAACGAGGGCAGGGAGTTATAGAAACATACTGCTCATAGTAGTCACGCGAATCACCGGAGGCATCCTGATAACGCCTAGTTAAGCTGGGGATCACTCCGATCCAGTCTTTTTGGTAGTCTGTGCCACGGTCATACTTACTATTGCTAGTATCTATGCTCAGGACTTCACCATCATTCCCATACAGGATAATCTGCCTAATCTTTTCGGGTAAATCTTGCCAAGCTTGGTCAAGGGAAAACTTATAGCGCTCAGCCAGGGCTTCAATAAAGCCCCTTGCCCAGCTCTTGCGGTCGGCAAAGTTCCAGCCAATAGCCCGGATAGCTCCTTGGTTCAAGGAAAGAGCAGAATCAAAGACCACCAGATCCGGATCGATCTCGGTCATCTGACCCAGTCCATTGCAGTAGGGACAGGCTCCCATTGGATTATTGAAGGAAAAGGACCTTGGGGCAATCTCCGCTATGCTGATACCACAGTCCGGACAGGCAAAGTGTTGGGAATAGACCTGACTGTTCCATGGCCTATCTCCACCTGGCACCCCGGCCCCATCCGGCTCTGAGGGCAGCTGATATTCAGTCAAAACAATACCGTCAGCCAGGTCAAGGGCGGTTTCCAGTGAATCAGCTAATCGACTGGCAAGTCCTGCTTTAATGACCAGGCGGTCAACGACAATTTCTATCGTATGCTTTTTATTTTTTTCTAGCTTATAGTCTTCTGCTAAGTCTTCTAGGTAAAGATTTTCACCATCTACCCTCACCCTGACAAAACCCTCTTTGCGCAAGCGATCAAATTGCCGGCGAAACTCCCCTTTACGTTCTTTAACGATGGGGGCATAGAGGACCATCTTGGTCCCCTCCGGTTTAGCCAGTATATGATCTATCATTTGGTCTATCGATTGCTGGTTGATCTCTTTGCCGCACTGAGGGCAATGAACTGTTCCCGCCCTAGCATAGAGTAGACGAAGGTAGTCATAGATTTCCGTAACAGTCCCAACTGTAGACCTAGGGTTATGGGACGTTGTCTTCTGATCGATAGCAATAGCCGGCGAGAGGCCTTCAATCGAGTCTACATCCGGTTTCTCCATCTGGCCTAAAAACTGTCTGGCATAAGAGGAGAGAGATTCCACATAACGCCTTTGTCCCTCTGCGTAGATGGTATCAAAAGCCAAAGAAGATTTCCCGCTGCCGGAAAGACCGGTTATGACTACCAGTTGATTTCTTGGTATATCCAGGGAAATATTTTTGAGATTGTGTTCTCTTGCTCCCCTGATGACGATCTTCTCATTTAATGAGACTTGTCCTTCTTGTCTACTAGCTGCTATCTTATCTATTCCAACTTGCTTATTTTCTAACATCTATAACTTATCTTAACCTTGCACTTTTCTTACTGATAAAATTCGTTTATTTGATACGCCATTATAGCAAATGCAACAGCCGCATTTAAGGACTCCGTTTGACCGGGCATGGGGATGGTAACAATTGTATCCGCCATCTTGTTAAATTCGTCCGATATACCATGGGCTTCATTGCCAACTCCTAGGATAAAACCCTTCTTAGCCGGTGTGGGTCTATAGTCAGGTAAAGCCAAGGCATCTAGGTCTGAGCTTATCAGCTCAAGGTTAGCAGACCGAGCAAGTCCTTGGACCTCTTTATAGTCTTTAACCTCAATCAAATCCAGGTCAAAAAGGGAACCCATAGAGGACCTGATTATCTTAGGATTATAGGGATCCACTGTCCCCTCCAGAAGGATCAAGCCGGAAAAAGCAAAGGCATTCGCGGTTCTAATAATAGTTCCAAGATTACCCGGATCACGGACCTGATCAAGGAAGGCCAATTTAAGACCTATCCTTTCTTGGCCTCCAGCCTCTAACTTAGCCAACCACTCCTGAGCTTTAGCCAGCTGAGGTTTTGCGATAATTAAGATCACCCCTTGGGGGTTAACAACCTGGGCCAGGGATTGGAAGAGTTCCGCTTCTATCCGAAAACTATTCCTCTTAAAGTGGTCAAGAGCAGCTTGATTCTTGACATCGATCAGGCCGGACAGGATTTTCTGAAAAATCAATTCGCCCGAACGGCTATCCATAAAAAGGAAGGCCTCAACCTTAGCTTGGTTCATAAGAGCTGTGCCGGCTGCCCTGAGTCCCTCTACCATAATCTGCTGATATTTTCTGACCCCTTGGCTGCTATTCAGCTTAAGCCACTGCTTAGCCTTAGGGTTTTGGCGGGAGCTGATCTCAGTAATCTGCTTAAAGTCCATCCTGCTTGCCTTGACCTTTCTAGTAACTGTATCTTAGCGGTTTACTACATTTATCCTAACATAGACCGGTTCATTAAAAGAAGCACCCCTCAGGATGCTCCTTTTAGTTATTAATATGAAAATTATCTTAGAGGATAACCCTAGATTGCAGCCTTAGCCTGTTCACAAAGATTGCTAAAAGCAGCCTTATCATTAACAGCCAAATCTGCCAAAATTTTCCGATCGAGTTCAACACCCGCAAGCTTCAAACCATGCATAAGGCGGCTATAGCTAATTCCGTTAGACCTAGCACCTGCATTGATTCTGGCGATCCAGAGTTTTCTAAAGTCTCTCTTTTTCTGTTTACGGTCACGGTAGGAATAGACACCAGACTTCATGACCTGCTGATGGGCAACCCGGAACAATTTACTCTTACGGCCGAAATAACCCTTTGCAGCTTTTAATACTCTTTTATGACGTCTTCTTAATTTATATCCACGTTTTACTCTTGGCATAGCTAACCTCCGTTTATCTTATTTATAAGGGACAAGGCGTTTAATGCGTTTAGCATCCGGTTCGCTTGCCACAGTCGTGCCTCTTAAATTACGTTTACGTTTAGTTGTCTTCTTGGTCAAAATATGCTTCTTAAAAGCCTTGGCCCGCTTAACCTTGCCGCCGCCAGTGACTTTAAATCTTTTCTTCGAAGAGCTATGTGTTTTTTGTTTTGCCATATAGGCCTCCTTATCTTCAGATCTTTCCGGCTGGGCCGAAGAGATTATTTTCTATTTTTGAGGATTGGGTGAAAGGTACATAACCATATGCCGACCTTCCATACTTGGTTTTTTATCTATGCGACAGGTGTCACCCACTCTTGCGACAAAATCTTCCATGACATCGTAACCTTGATTTTGAAAGGCCATCTCACGCCCTCTAAAGCGGATCACAACCCTAACCCGGTCACCATTCTCCAAGAATCTGATCGCATTCCTGACTTTAACATTGGTATCATGTTCTTCAGTCGTCAATTTAATTTGGACCTCTTTGACACTGGTGGTCTGTTGGTTTTTACGAGCTTCTCGCTCTCTTTTGGACTGTTCGTATACAAACTTCCCATAATCCATGATCTTAGCTACGGCATTATCTCCCTTGCTGGAAATCAGGACCAGGTCCAAGTCTTTATCATAGGCCATATCCAAGGCACGGTCAGTATTAACGATACCTAATTGTTCACCATTTTCGTCAATCAGACGAACTTCATTCACACGTATGTCCTCATTAACGATGTGTTTTTTTGCTCTAGCGATAAGACACCTCCTAAATTTTTCGCATAAAAAAAGCGGATTGACCCCGCCTCTACATAAAGATAACCCTCGCAAGAGTTAAGATTTATGAACCTTTCCGCTGGATTTTTGAAGTCCCGTCCTAGCGTCCGTCCTTCAAACCGCTCAAGGTGAGATGGAATCTACTTTTTGCACCTCAACACTATACTAGGGGAAATGACGAATGTCAAGCAATAGGTCCTATCAAGAATTTCAGATAAAAAAGAGGGCTAGGCACCCTCTTTGACCGGTTGCTTAATGACCTCCGTCACCATTCCTAAAACAGGACTTTAGTAATGGCAGGCTTTGTTTCTGCAA
>CAMYEY010000057.1 GCA_947254895.1 uncultured Clostridia bacterium | reverse complement strand
TGTATGAAGTAAACCCGAACACTGTACAGAGAGCTTTGGCTGAGTTAGAGCGAGAAGAATTGGCTTTTGCGGAACGAACCATGGGACGCTTCATCTGTGATAGACCGGAACGCATTAAGCAATTACGAAAAGATTTAATTTTACAGGAAGCACATCTTTTTATCAGTAAGGCTCAAGGTTTACAAATAGACTTACCGTCTGTTAAGGAAATTCTTGAACGTGAGTGGACCAATGTAGAAGGGGGTAAAAATTCATGAACATAGTACAAATTAAAGACCTCAATAAATTTTACAGAAAGTGTCAAGCCCTAAATTCTATAGATTTGAATTTAGATAGCGGTAAAATTATTGGCCTGGTTGGCCCAAACGGTTCCGGCAAGACAAGTTTACTACGAATTTTGGGTGGTTTTGACATGCTCTACACCGGTGAAATTAAGATAGACGGCCATAGGCCTGCAAGTAAAGAAGCCAAGGCATTGACTTCCTATTTGCCTGATTTTCCATCTTTAGCAGATTGGCAAAATTCCAATCAACTTATCGCCATGTATCAAGAGTACTTTCCGGATTTCAATGCGGATAAGGCTAAGGAACTGCTGGCTTTCTTTAAATTAGACCCGCAACAAAAAATTAAAACCATGTCCAAAGGCATGCGCGAAAAGCTACAAATTCTAGTCACGATTTCCAGACAAGCAAAGTTATACTTACTTGATGAACCTATTTCAGGTGTGGATCCGGCAACTAGAAAAGTAATCATACAAAGCATTATCAGAAACTATGCAGAAGATGCTTTGCTGATTATCGCAACCCATTTAATTTATGATATTGAGTCAATCATAGACGATGTTATTTTTCTGAACCAGGGCAAGGTGCAATTGTTTTCTTCAGCTGACACTTTGCGGGAGAAAGAAAACAAGAGCATCAACACAATTTTTGAGGAGGCTTTTCGATGATTAGTAAATTATTTCGTTTTCAATTTAAGGAATTAAGCCGTTTTTTATTTCCCGTCATGGGTATATCAGCCGTTTTAATGCTACTGGCGATGATACCAACCTGGCTGCTGGGAATTAGCTTTATTAATCAATTGGTTTTTTCTCTTATGTATATCATATTAGTCGGCAGCAGTGTGGTCATGATTTTACTAATGATTATCAGAGACTACCATAACTTCTACGGTAAAGGGGCCTATCTCACACATAGTTTTCCGGCATCTGCAAAAGAACTTTTCCTTTCCAGGATACTTTATTATTTGTTGAGCAACTTGTGTATTACCTTATACACTTTTTTGCAAACATACTTTTTATATAGAACAGTCATTTACCCTAAAATTTTGCCTATTGATCTCCAACAGGTTTATCAATATGTCAAACCACTGTTAGGCTGGTTCATCCTTTATGGAATTTCAGCAACTTTCTTATCAGTATTTATGGGAATGGCTATCAACACTTTAGGAGCCGGCAGGAAATTACAGAGATTCGGGGTTGGTGGTCCACTACTCATCTATTTGCTTTTATCTACCATCACGCAGATTTTCACTATCCTCGCGACAATCTTTTTCCCTTTATCCCTAAAGATAACAATCGCTAACACAAGCCTCAGTTATAGTCTGGTTAAACAAAACATGTTTAGTTTTTACAGTAAAAATTTCTTTGATAACCAGCATGCGTCGACTGATCTTCTGATCGGCATTGGAAATTTATTAGTCTTTATAGTCATGGGAATAATTTTAGCCCTTATTGTTAACCATCATATGAAGAAGAGAGTCTGCTTAAAATAAGCAAACTTAAACAGTCTAATCATTAGCCGTTTCAGGCCAACATAAAAAGCACGGACTGATGTCCGTGCTTTTTGTATTTAACTGGAAAGGACTCCTAGGGGCTTAGTCTACCTAAGGCCTACCAAACAATTTGATACCCTTCTCCCTATGGATGCTGGTTTTAGCCTGCAAGTCACTCATGAACTTTTGTTCATCAGCATGCCTGAGCTCATCAATGATGTCGGTTTTCCACTGTTCAGTACTAGAGATAAAGTAGATGATATGATAACCGTAATCGGTCTTTACGATCTCTACATCGCCATTCTTCCGGGCAGGATCCGTACAGTACTTGTCATACTCTGCAACAAATTGTCCCGGCCTGATGTCCTCGGTCAAACCACCGTTAACGGCTGAAGCCTTATCATCTGATAATTCCGTGGCCAGTTTAGCAAAAGCCTCTTCGCTTTGGTCGCCTGCCTTGTATTGGGCCAAAACCTCCTCGGCCTTAGCCTTCATTTTTTCATCAGTTTTTTCTACATCATCTTCTTTAATTTGGAAGAGAATATGGCGTGAGGTGTAGCTACCGATATCTGTCGGCTTATATTTTTCCATAAACATAACTACACGGTAACCACTCGGCTCTTCTATAACGGTTACGTCGTTAGCCTTACGGTCTCCAGCAAAAAGCCAGCTGGCAAGCTCACCGCCTAAATTTAATTTTCTTGCTCCCTTAGTCAAGCTGCTATCAGCGTTTTGCTTTGCTTGTGCTTGCTGGTCATTTTTATCCTGGGCCGCTTTTTTACTATCCAAGACAGCCGCCTGCTTTTTGAAATCTTCTGCATCTTTGACCTGAGCGGCAAATGCATCAGCATCAGCCTTTGCCTTAGCCTTATCCGGTTCTTTCTCTTGATTTTCGGCTTGGTCTTTAGCCTTATCTGCTGTTTCTCCCGAAGCAGCTTTCGTGTCATCAGTCTTATTTTCCGGAACTTCTGCCGTAAAGAGGTAGGACCTAAAATCTACCCGGTTGTAGTTATCCGGATCAGCCTCATACTTGGCATCAATGGTAGCGTCATCATAGGTAAAACCGGCATAAACATCGCGGTAATACTTGTTGCCCAGTTGGTTCTTGCTAAAGAACTCACGGAAAACTTTTTCGTTGACACCGGGACCGAACATAACAGAGAGATAATGGCTCAAGGTGACCTGGCTCTGTGAAGCAATTGAAGAATATTGTTGGATAATCATATCCAAGTTTTGTGCATCAGCCTCATCCAGTTCATAGCCTTCTTGGGTAGCCTTCCACCAGAGGTAGGTTGCAACCTTAGCCTGATTTTCAATGGTGAGCAGCATATCATCTCTGAGCGTCCCATTAGGGTTGAATTGAGAAGGTTTACTCAGCATATCTTGACCTGTCTGGCTAAAAGCTCCGCCCTGCAAGAATTGCTGACTTACTAGGCCAAGGTAAATATTAGCTTCGGCAACTGATACTGAACCAATTGCTTCACCCTTAAGCTCTCCCTCTGTAGCTTCTGCTGCTGTGGCCTGCTCTTTGTTTCCTTTATCTTGACTAGCCTCGGCATCATAAGCCACTGTAAAAGCCTTGCTATGCCTCTGTCTTAGTCCCATGCTGTCAGCAAACCAGGCAAAAAATCCCAAAAGAATAGCAACAGCCAAGGCAATCGCAACTAAGCGTCTACCTCTCCCTTTTGCCTTGATTGGCTTTTTATTTCCTGACTGGTCTTTTTGCTGGGCCAGCCTTTCCTTACGCTCCTGGCGAGCTTCTTCAGCTGCCCAGGTATCAGACTCATGTTTTTTATTATTTTCGTTCATTGCCTTCACCTTTGTAAATTTTGTTAACTTAATTATTATATAGAATTATCGACTTAAGACAAGACCTGGGTACTATGCCAAAGCTTTCTTGGCCAGGCTAACCAGGTCCTCCGGTTTTTCAATCCAATAATCAGGTTTTTGTGCCTTGAGGGCAGCGTGGTCTGTCTGGGCCCAAGCTACTGCAGCGGAAATAAATCCACCGTTATTGGCCGCTTGAACATCAAAAACAGCATCTCCCACATAGATGATCTTGCCGGGATCTGTTAAGCCAAGCTTTTTTTGGGCCACCTGGAGAGGAGCCGGATCCGGCTTATGCTTATCTGTATCAAACTTAGTGACCATGATATCAAAATATTTTTCCAGGTCAGCATGCTCTAGGGTTATTTCCATGTTTTCTAGCCTTTTAGCAGTGACGATACCCAGGGGGATTCCCAATTTTTTCAGCTCCTCCAACATGGGAACTATGCCGATGAAAATCCCATAACTACTATGTGTATGTTTATAGTTGTAGTCTAAATAGGTCGCCAGCATAGCTTCGCCCTCCTCTGGATACTCTTTGCAGATCACTTCCTCCAGAGGCAAACCGATACCGGCAATAATCTCTTCTGCCGTGTGGAAGCGCTTATTATGTTTTTTATACATATACTGATAACTGTCTACAATTAAAGAAATCGTATCACAGAGGGTTCCATCGAAATCAAACAAGATAGCATCTAATTGCATTATTTTTCTCTCCCAGTTTTTATTGAAGATATGCCCAGCTTAGCATTTTTACTTTTGACTGACAAACCAAGCAGGTCTGGGGCAAGCTATCACTGCATTTCATCAAAGTCTCGCTGTAAAAGGTCTTGTCCTTGATTGATTTTACTAAAAAGACCAGGCCTAAGCCTGGTCTTTCTCTTCACTTTCATTGGTAAAATTCTTTTTACGGCGGTCGCGGACACACTGAGTTAAGAGGTATTCGATCTGGCCATTGACCGACCGAAAATCATCCTCAGCCCAGGCTGCTAATTCCTGATAAAGTTTTTCAGACAAGCGCAAAGGCACTTGTTTGCGGGCATTAGACATTTTACCACCTATTCCACAACGAACATCCGTCCTAGCTTAGTCCACCGGAACGAGTAGCCAAATAGGGCAATCATACCGGTGGATAAAGTCTAGCTTACATTAATAAATACTTCCACTATTGACCACCGGTTGGGTGTCTTTATTAGAACAGAGGACAACCAGGAGGTTAGAAACCATTTGGGCCTTTCTCTCTTCGTCTAAATCAACTATGTCGCCTTCTTTTAACTTGTCCAAGGCCATTTCAACCATGCCAACTGCGCCATCGACGATCATCCGGCGTGCGTCAATAACCGCTTGAGCTTGTTGCCTTTGGAGCATCACTTGGGCTATCTCCATGGCATAGGCCAGGTAAGTTATTCTAGCCTCGATGATCTCTAGTCCGGCATCTTTCACCTTTTCTGAAATCTGTTTGCGAATCCGCTCTGCTACGATCCGAGAAGAGCCCCTGAGTGAGCCGTCATCCGGCTCGCCGTCCCCGGTCGTATCCACATTATCGGCCACATCATAAGGGTAAATTCGAACAATATCACGGACGGCTGTATCACACTGTAGCGATAAATATTCTTTAAAATTATCTACATAAAAGACAGCCTTAGCCGTATCAACAACCCGCCATAGAACAGCTACGCTAATTTCGATCGGATTACCCAAGGCATCGTTGATCTTTTGCCGACTATTAGACAAGGTCATAACCTTGAGCGAAATTTTCTTAGATTTTGTGGTGGATACAGTCGTACTACCACCCGACTCATTAGGAACAGAGATCTTCATCTGTGAACTGACGTCACCACTCTGTCCCAGGCTGGTGTTAGCAGCAGGGTTAAAGGCTGTGCAGAAGGGATTTACATAATAAATACCTGCCTCCCTGATCGTCCCATAATACTGGCCAAAAAGGGTTAAAACCAGGGCCTCTTGTGGCTTTACGATCTTGATTCCAGCAAGCAGGATCGGGCAAAGCACAGGCAAGGCAATGCCAAAAGCAAGGCCAAAGCCACCTAGAAAATAAACACCGGCATCTGCCTGTATGCAGCTATAGATAAACAGAACTAGCCCTGCCACTGCCCCCAATAAAAGCAGAAAGAGTATAGGCAATCCCTTTGCAGGTTGAATAAGCTTTTCTTTAATATCCCCCATCTGTTCTTTATGTTGTTTACTCATATTACAGGTCTCCTTTTTCACAAACTATTTTCTCATTTGCTCACAGCAAACAATCTTTGTGATATCAAAAGAATATCACTTAGATAAACAAAAGGCAATAGGCTTCTAAAATAAACAAGGCTTCCGGAGGGTATTCCGGAAGCCTCAAACTTGTGCCTATCTATCCACGAAGGTATTTAGGCTTTTATCTACTTAATTAAAAAACCGACAGTTTAGAGTTAGTTGTTTTCCTCTTCTTGCTTAGCTGCCGCAATCACCTTTTCGGCAACATCATGAGGAGCCTCTTCATAGCGGGCAAACTCCATGCTAAACCAGCCCCTGCCCTGGGTCATGGACTTGAGGTCAGTAGCATACTTACTGATCTCGGACATGGGGGCCTCGGCCTCTACACTTTGGAAGCCGGCGTTGGAATCTGCACCCATACCCAGAATCCTGCCGCGCCGCTGGCTGATATCGCCCATGACATCGCCCAGGTACTCATCAGGAATCGTTACCTTTAAGGAAGCTATGGGTTCCAGTAAAACAGGATCTGCCTTAGGCAAGCCGTTCCTGTAGGCCAGACGGGCTGCCAGCTTAAAGGACATCTCGTTAGAGTCAACATCGTGGTAGGAGCCATCATAAAGGGTAGCTTTAAGGTTAACCACCGGATAACCGGCCAAAACACCATGTTCACAAGCTTCTTCTAAACCTTTTTGAACGGCTGGATGGTAGTTTTTAGGAACGGAACCACCGAAAATCTCCTGTTGGAATTCAAGACCTTCTTGCGTGCCTGGCTCAAAGCGAATCCAAACATCACCAAACTGTCCGTGACCACCGGACTGCTTCTTATGGCGACCCTGAACCTCAACTTTTTTCCTGATCGTTTCGCGATAAGGAACTTTGGGCTCGTATAAGCGGGCCTCAGTACCATAGTTAGCCTTTAATTTTTGACAAAGGACATCTAGCTGAACTTCACCCATACCGGAAATCAACATCTGCTTGGTTTCAGCATCATTATAGATATCGAAGGATAGGTCTTCATCTTTCAGCCTGGTCATCCCCTGCATGATCTTGTCTTCTTCACCGTTCTTGACCGGTGCGATCCCCAGTGTCAGGCCCGGCTTAGGCAAGCTGACCGGTTTAATCTTAAAGGGTTGAGCCTTGCTGCAGAGGGTCTGGTTCGTTTGCGTACCATTCAGCTTGGTCAAGGCTCCAATATCTCCGGCCATGACAGCCTTGGTATCAATCTGTTTTTTCCCCTGGAGGTAGTAGACGCCGTTTACCCTCTCTTCCTGCTCAGTCTGGAAATTGTAAACAGGAACGCCATCTTCTACTTTACCCGAGTAAACCCTGAACATGGAGATCCTACCCACGAAGGGGTCAACTATAGTTTTGAAAACAAAAGCGGCCAGAGGGCCATTGGGATCGCTAGTCAGCTCAACACTAGAGCCATCTTCTTTTTCAACGGCAATGTTAGCCTGCATAGCTGCTGAGGGGAAGTATTCTGCAATCGTATCCATCAGGTAAAGAACGCCCTTGTTGTTGACAGCTGATGTTGCAAAAACCGGATAAATGGACTCAGTCTGGATGGCTTTTCGCAAGCCTTCCTGCATTTCAGCCTGTGAAAACTCTTCTCCTTCAAAATATTTTTCCATCATAGCATCATCAGACATGGCAATCTGCTCAAGGAGAGACTCATATGCGGAGTCTACCTGATCTACAAAATTTGCCGGAATGTCCATGGGCACATTTTCTTTTTCATCTAGCTTGAAAGCTTGCTTGTTGAGGACGTCAATGATACCAACCAAGTCCTCACCTTCAACGATAGGCAAAGCAACCGGAACGATCTTATCACCATATTGTTCATGAAACTTGTCTAAAGTATCTTGGAAAGAAGTATGAGGTTCGTCCACCGCATTGATCACGATAGCTAAGGGTTGGTGCTTTTTTGCTGCCAAGCGGATAGCCTTTTCAGCCCCCACAGCAACCCCACCTTTGGCGGTGGCAACTAATAAAACAACATCGCCTACCCGCATACCTAGCATTTGTTCACCTAAGAAGTCAAAATCTCCCGGTGTGTCGACTAGGTTAAACTTGGTATCTTTCCACTCACAGGTGGCATATGAAGTATTAGTAGACATACCGCGCCGCTTCTCTTCAGCATCAAAGTCGGTCACAGTAGTACCATTATCAACTCTACCCATTCTATTGATGACGCCGGCATTTAAGAGCATAGCTTCAATTAAAGTGGTTTTACCAGCTCCACCGTGTCCCATGAATGTGATGTTTTTTATCTTATTAGCTGGATAATTTTTCATATCCCATCCCCCTCGTATATCTTATTATTTTTGCTTGTTTCTTTATTAAGCCGTGAAAACCATTATACTATGCTATATAGCAAAATTTCAAGACAGCTTTTTCTTTTTTTTGTGCAAAAGCACCTTTGAC
>CAMYEY010000056.1 GCA_947254895.1 uncultured Clostridia bacterium | reverse complement strand
GGCTGGAGGCCGAAAGGTAGGTCTGCTGACTCAGGGCGAGTTGGTTCAAATCTGATCGGACATAGACTTCCGGTTGGGCCCGATCCAGGGGGTCTCGCAGCAAAATTCCTGATGACGTCTTTACATCTGTCTTGAGACTATCTAATGCTTTTTGCCAAAGGATCTTAGCTTGAGGGAGGCCCCCGGAAAAGGGGGCTTTTTTGCCGGTAGAAGTCAGCTTTAACTTAGTTCTGGCCTCGCTCTGGTCTCTTTTAGCTAACTGGTCTCCAGCCTGCAAAAACCGCCTGGTTCTTTCTTCCGTCAACCAACCTTGGTCAGGTTGGAGTGAACTGCCCAAGGAGTAGGCCCTCAGGTCCAAAGCCTTAGCCAGATCAGAATCATGATCCACTTCTGCCATTAAGAGAGAAAATAGCCTTGCCCATTCAGTCTGGTCGACTTGGTTTGTAGAAAGGTAAAGCTGATCTTTTTGTCCTTCAAAAATTGCTGCCGCTGTAAACTGACCCGCAATAATCTGATTTTTCTGGTAATCAGGCAAGTACTTTCCGGACCGGTCAGCCATCCAGTCCAACTCAACATTCTGTAAAAATCCTGGCCCTGCTTCCGCTAAGGGAAAGTTTTTCTGAGAGGTTCCACAAATAAACAAAACCCGGCAATCGTAATAGATCATTTCCTGCAAACTACCCAGCCTGACCCTATCCAGGCCCACTGGTATAGAACTAGGAACTTGACCGGACAAGGATCCCATAACGATATTCGTAAATTCTGCCTGCTCGAGTTCTGTTTGGTCAAAAAGACCTGAACTTTCCTCTAAGACCTGGATAACAATTTCCCAGGACCTGGCCAAGGACAGGGCAATATCCTCTTCACCATAAGATCTAAGCCTATCCACCAGGTCTTCGAGCCCTTGTCGAAAATCCTCCCTGGCCAGCCAACGGAGTGTGTAAAGGGCCTTAGCACGACCATTATGTAACTTCTTGAGTTCCCGGCCAGCAGCCAGCAAGGGATCTATATAGGTGGTCTTGAACTGTAAGGCTCCTAATTTCTCTTCCTCACCCGAAATCCTATCATAAGAAGCAGACTGGCTAATTTGCCAACCATAATGTAGTCCATACTCGAGGCAAATATTCTCAAAACTATCAACCTCAGCCAAGCTGGGTTCTGCCAAGCCGGTCCGGAAAAAACCAACCAGATCAGATAACTTGAAACTTTGCCCAGCCAAGCGGAAGAAGCCCTCTAAGTAATGGTAGAGGGGAGATTCTTTAAGGGGCATCCTATCGTTGATATAGAGAGCTAAATCAAATTCTCGGAAGACCGACTTAACTAGACTGTAGTCTACATTGCTATCGGCTAAGGCAAGGCCTACCTCTCTCCGCCGATAACCCTCTTCCCGAACCAAGCGTTTAATCTCACCGGCAATAAAAGTCCACTCTTGCCTGCTATCTCGGGCAGCAATAAGGCGGACCCGGGTCCCTTGGCCAACTACCACCTGTTTTTCTCTTCCTTGCCGGCCGGAATCAAGCTCTGGAAAACTGAGCATACTGCTAGCTAATGCCTGCTGCAGGGCAAACTTCGCCGGCTCCGGCTCTTGCTTGAGTTGGATCAAATCAGCTCCTGGCAAAAGCTCTTTCAGCTGCCGATAAGACCTATAGCCAGGCTCGTATATTTCCTGCCAGACCGGGTCACCGGATAGGGGATCACAACAAACCGTAACTTTAAGGTCTGCCAGATTATCTGCCAACAAGGCAATGAGACGCAACTCCTGCCTATTAAAGGTCCGAATATCGGCAAAACCGGTGATCCAAATCTGAGATCTTTTTAAAAAGGCCAAGTCAGGGTTATCTTTTGCACCGACTAGTAGGTCTGCCAATCGATCCAAATTGTCCTCTTGGTCAAACAAGCCAAGCCGACCTAGCTCTTCTTGGTAAAGTTCCTCCAGACGGGCAAAGTCTGCCAATTTATCCCTGGTTAAAGAAGGGGGAGCCTGGTCAACTAGGTCTTTCAGGTCGTCTACTTGAAAATCAAAGCGTTTGAGGTCTGTTAAAACTGTTTCCAGCTGGGCTGTGTAGCCGGGCTTACCCGCAAATCTCTGAAAATATTTAAAAGAATCAGCCCGGTCATAAATGATCTTTTGGAGAAGCAAGCTTTTACCCAAAGGGCTGATATTGTTTGCCATAAGGCCACCGGCTATGGCAAAAATCCGATAAGCCAAACGGTGAAAGGAAAGGATTTCTGCTAGCATTAAACCGTTGACATCCGGCCTGGCCAGGTAACGCTTTTCCAAGTCAGCCTTCAAGGCCTCAGGTACAATCACAAAAGACCTGGCCACCGGATCTTCTCGCAAAGCTCCCCCCAGCCTGGCCTTGGTCACATCGGCCAGGTCAGCCAGACAATAGTCCTGTAATTTAATCGGGTCTCGTCCCGCGATGATCGTTGTCTTAGCCAACTAATTATCCCCAACTCAATCCTTATTTGGACTTACTTGTCCTTGATCCTACTCCACTTCTTCCAATTCGCTAGCAGCCCAGGTTGCCACTTCAGACAAGGCCGGGTGAATGGTCATGCTGAGATTCAGAGCAGCACTCGTACGTGGATCTAGGTAGCGGCCTTTAACCTCTTTTCTCTCGCGGAGTGTTTCTGCGGAAGCAATATCCGCCTCTACCGGTTCATATCTATATAAACCTGTATTCAGCAAATTAGCATAGATTTGGACCAAAATAGCCGCCTCCGGCCCCACAATCTGGACTCCCCGGATCAGTCCGCTTGCCTGTTCTGCTATAACCTTGACAAACTCTTTCTCTTCCCCGGCGGCAAAGCCCATGGCGTATGCCTTGCTGACAGAACCGTAATAAAATTTGCCGACACTATAGGTCAATCCTTGAGCCTTAGCCTGGTCTTCACCGAGACCAACTGAGGCAATTTGTGGGTCTGAAAAGACAGCAGCCGGCACGATGTCATAACGTACTCTACATCTCGGTTTAAGCCCTGATAAAGCAGACTTTTTACCCGAAGCTCCACTGGCTTTTGTCTCCATTTTTTCTAAAATTCCCCCATCTGAAGACCCCAAGCTCCAAAAACCCGGTTCCTCTACTTCCGCCAAACGTCCATAAAGATTATAGGCAAGGGTCTCCGCCTCATAATTGGCCACATGCCGTAACTGGAATTTTCCGTTGGCATCCCCAATGGAATAAATGCCTTCAACTGAAGTCTCCAAAAATTCATTTGTCCTGATATAACCCCGCTTATCCTGGTCGATACCGGACTTGGCAACTTCTAATTGGTCGGCCGTCGAAACGATTCCGGTAGCTATCATCAGGGCTTCAGACTTAAAGCCGGATTGGCTACCATCTGACCGACTCTCCACTAGAAATTCTAATTGCCCATCAGCTTGTTTGTGGACCTCACGCATATCGCTGTTGAGGTAAAGCTCAACTCCCTGGTCTTGGAAGCTTTTCGACAAGACAGCAACAATGTCCTGGTCAAAATGCGGTAAGAGTTTTGGATTGCGCTGGACTATAGTCACCTTGGTGCCGAGGCCGGCAAAGAAGCTGGCAAATTCAGCCGCAATGACACCCCCACCCAAGATAGTTAAGCTCTCATAGGGCTTTTGGGGAAATTTATCGCCAAAAAAGGTCTCTGAGGTAACATAGTCAACCTGGTCTAAACCCCGTACTGTATCAGGAATCCTTGTCTTAGCTCCATTAGCCAGCAAAATAACTTCAGCCGTTAATTCTTCGGAAAGACTATCATCCGGATAGCGAACTCTAAGGGTCTTTTTACCGGTAAAAAAGCCCCGTCCTTGATAGATATCCACCTTGGGTTCCGCCCGATATTCATCTAAAACGGCCCGGCTGTTAGACTTGATATAGTCCCACATCCTCTTTTGGATATTATCATAGTTCAGACTAAAGTCACCTTCCACCAGGCCTGCCGCTTTGAGCCGATCAAAATCTCGCTTGTAATCGACCGGAGTCAACAGGGTCTTAGTCGGAATACAACCCCGGTTGAGGCAAGTTCCGCCAAACTTTCCCTGTTCAATGATAGCTACCTTTTTACCAGCATCGATAGCTGCATCTGTCACGATATTACCGGCCCCAGTCCCCACGACAATGTAATCATATATTTTCATCTCTGGCCTCACTTTTCCTTTTACACAAAAACGCTTACTTCTCATTATAAAAAAATATAGTGTAAGAAACCAATTCTTACACTATATCTCTTGTAATCAATTGAAAAACTATTCAGTCCTGCATAAGGCAAGTTTTTGCTAGCAAAAACCAATAAGGGCTTTAAGTTAACTTGCTATCAGATTTTAGAACTTACCCTTACAGAGGCTAGCCTTGATAATCCGATCAACAGCTATGACATAAGCGGCTCGCCTGTAAGACACTCCTTTTTCGTCATGGACTGCCATAACATCGTTAAACATCTTGGTCATCTTTTGCTCAAGCTTGCTATTGACCTCCTCCAGGGTCCAGTACTGGTACTGGAGATTTTGTACCCACTCATAGTATGAGCAGATAACGCCACCTGCATTGGCGACAATATCAGGCATAATTTCAATACCCTTGCTGTGGAGGATGGCTTCACCCTCTGAGCTAGTAGGACCGTTGGCTGCCTCTACCACATATTTGGCCTTAACCTGATCGGCATTGCTCCCATTAATCTGATTTTCAAGGGCAGCCGGGATCAAGAAGGTACAGGGCTTGGTCAAAATATCAGTAACACCAAGCTCTTCTGAACCAGCCTGTTTAAGTAAGATAGCCAAATTTTCCTCCGACGAGTGACTCAAACTAATATCTGTTAAGTCAAAACTTTTAGGATTAAAGACAGACCGCTGACTATTGGACAAACCAGTAATCCTGTAGCCCGCCTCATTCAAGAGAAGGGCTGCGACGAGTCCGGCATTACCAGCACCCTGGATATTGATCGTCGTGTCTTCAGGCTTGAAGCCCTTCTTTTTAGCTAAAAGGTCTGTGATAACCTTAACTCCTCGGCCTGTCGCCTCGTTACGGCCCAGTGACCCACCGGCTTCAATAGGCTTACCCGTAACAATTGCCGGTTCATGGTGGCCAACAAAACGGCTGTACTCATCCATAAACCAACCCATAATTTCCGGATTGGTATTAACATCCGGAGCGGGTATATCCATCTTAACTCCGATGACCGGAGCAATGGCGTTAAAGTAACGCCGGCTCAGCCTTTCCAGCTCATTCCGAGAGAGCTTTTTAGGGTCAACAGAAATCCCGCCTTTACCTCCACCGTAAGGAATATCTGCAACAGCACACTTAAGGGACATTAGAAGGGCCAGAGCATTCACTTCGTCCTTACTGACCTTAGGATGATAACGAACACCACCCTTAAAAGGCCCACGGACACTCGAATTTTGAATACGGTAGCCCTGGAAAACCCTCACCTTGCCATCGTCCATAGTCACCGGCAATGAAACGGTTATCTCTCTTTCCGGAACAAGCAAAGCTGCATAATCGGACTTTTGATAGCCCAGGTCTTCTGATGCAATTTCTTCCAGCAGGTCTAAGACTTCCTGGTACTGGGATTGTTTTGGTTTGCTCATTTTCTACCTCCTCTAGGCTTCAGGTGCTCCTGGTAGCTTAATTATTTCTACTAATATCTAGCATCCTATTAATTATTCTCGACCATCGTCAATTTAATTATTATTAACTATCATCAATAAAAATACGCTTTCATGAATAAATAAACAGGAATATTCTACAACCAGCCCTGTTCCGAGTCAATTACTAATTTTTTATTTTTGGGGGAGTCCTTATTAGCTTACTTAGTTAGGAAATCTTTCGCTTTGGCGATAGTAACAAGACGGTAACTTTCAAATCGTTACCATCTTTATTGTTTGGCCATTTTTCCCCTGACTCTGGCAATTATAATAAGATCGTAACTTTTTTACTGTTACCATCCTTGCTTTTCTGCCAGTCGAACCCTGATTCTGGCCATTATAGCAAGACGGTAATATTCAAATCATTACCATCTTCACCTTCCTGCCAAGCCAAACCCAACCGGAATCCAACATTTAACCCAAACCTAACCACAAGCTGAACCCCCCTCACTAACCCAAGGAAAGCAATTATAGCAACATGGTAGCTTTCAAAAGATGAGCAATATGAGGTATAATTGATGAGATTTAACAAGTCAACACACATCAAAGATGTATTTGAGCAATCATAGGAGGTTTTGATGATTCAAGAAAATTTAATTGTTGAAGTATTTGCCCGTGAAATTTTAGACTCCCGTGGCAACCCAACCCTCGAAGCAGAAGTTGTAACAGAAGACGGTTCATTTGGCCGTGCTGCAGTACCTTCCGGTGCCTCTACCGGTGCCCATGAAGCCGTTGAATTAAGAGACGGCGGTGACCGTTACGAAGGTAAGGGCGTAGAAAAAGCTGTAGAAAACGTCAATGAAACTATAGCTGACGCTGTGGTTGGCATGAATGTTTTTGAACAAGCCGAAATCGACCACACCATGATCGACTTGGATGGTACAGACAACAAAGGTAACTTAGGTGCCAACGCCATGCTGGCAGTTTCCCTGGCAGTTGCTCAGGCAGCAGCTAACAGCTTAGGCCAAAGCCTCCACGCTTATCTCGGTGGTGTCTATGGCAGTACCTTACCGGTTCCCATGTCCAATGTCATCAACGGTGGTAAGCACGCTGACAATAGTATCAACCTCCAAGAATTCATGATTATGCCAGTTGGTGCTCCTTCCTTTAAAGAGGGTATCCGCTGGACAACCGAGGTTTTCCACACCCTTAAGAGCATCCTCAAAAAAGATGGTTACTCAACAGCTGTCGGTGACGAAGGTGGCTTTGCTCCTAACTTTGCTAACGACGAACAGCCTTTGGAATACCTGGTAAAGGCTATCAAAGAAGCCGGTTATGAGCCTGGTAAGGATTTCTTCATCGCCCTCGACCCTGCTTCCACTGAGCTTTACGAAGAAGCTAAAGCAGTCGGCAAAGATGGCTACCTCTTCTGGAAAAACGGCGAATTTAAGACCCGCGAAGAGATGGTCGACTTCTGGGCTGAGATGGTTGAGAAATACCCCATCATTTCCATCGAAGATGGTCTGGCAGAAGATGACTGGGAAGGTTGGCAGATCCTGACCAAACGCTTAGGTGATAAGGTTCAGTTGGTCGGTGATGACCTCTTTGTTACTAATACAGAGCGTTTGCGCAAAGGAATTGAGATGGGCGTTTCTAACTCAATCTTAATCAAAGTTAACCAGATCGGTACCCTGACCGAAACCCTAGAAGCTATCAAGATGGCTCAAGATGCCGGTATGACCGCTGTCATTTCCCACCGTTCTGGTGAGACCGAGGACGTCACCATTGCCGATATCGCCGTTGCTACCAATGCTGGCCAAATCAAAACCGGTGCACCTTCTCGTTCCGACCGGGTTGCTAAATATAATCAGTTACTCAGGATTGAAGAAGAACTGGGTGAATCTGCTCAATACGCAGGCAAAAAAGCCTTCCGTTTCAAAAAATAATTTCTAGGGCTATCTAGAAATTCTCGGAGAAAAGGGAT
The DNA here is from genome assembly GCA_947254895.1 of uncultured Clostridia bacterium. GTDB lineage: Bacteria > Bacillota > Clostridia > Saccharofermentanales > DTU023 > UBA5436. Next base: position 781 of record CAMYEY010000056.1, on the reverse strand, counting down.
CAGCCTAAGGGCTGGTCCCTTTCTTTTATATTATCAGCGACCCCACTGATAGGACTGTCCCAAGAACAGCCCCTACCGGCTTGGGCCACAAAATACAATTTTATGAAAGATTAATCGTCTAGGTGAAAAAGAGGAAGTTTTTCTAAAAAGATAATATCATCACGGTTAGCAGCATCTCCCTCAGCCAAGATGGCAGCTTTAGCAACAATCTGACCACCTGCCTGCTCAACCAAATGTTCCAAAGACTTAAGCGACTCACCCGTTGAGATTACGTCATCCACAATAGCAACTCTTTTCCCCTGGATTAAATCAAGGTCTTCCCTGGGTAAATAAAGTTTTTGGGTCCCCAGAGTGGTAATGGACTCAACATCAACTGTTAAAGGGTTGTCCATATAAGTCTTTTTGGACTTACGTACTACAATATAGCGAGGCAAGCCCATAACCCTGGCCAATTCATGAACCAAGGGTATCCCTTTAGCTTCGGCCGTGATGAGGACATCGACCGGCGGTAAAAGGTCTTTCAAAAGTCCGGCACAATGGCTACAAATCTCCACATCTCCCAAAATAATCAGGGCAGCTATGGCAAGTTTATCAGATACCTTAAAAAGTTTAAGTTTTCTTTTTAATCCCTGGATATCAATTTCATAGTAGCTGGGCATTTCCTTCATATCAGTTCCCCTCAATTTTTACAAAACATTTCTCGTCCGTGGCTTTAGCCTAAAACCACCGATCTAGCATAATCTTTCAGTGAAAAGTTTGCAATCAAAAGGAAAAACTCTGG
>CAMYEY010000055.1 GCA_947254895.1 uncultured Clostridia bacterium | reverse complement strand
CGGGTGCTGCTTACCGGCTCTAGATGAGCAGGGTTGGTGACCCGATCTAATATTTCGACCCCGGCCTCCATCTGTCTGATAAATGTTTTATTGTAGGGACGATTAAGCTCGACCAGATATTCCTTCTCTTGGCCATACTCTGCCCTAACGATTTTATTGAAAATTTCTCCATCATTGGTCAGGAGAATCAGGCCCTCAGAATCCTTGTCCAAGCGACCAATTGTAAAAATTCGAACGGGATAGTCTATAAAATCGATGATATTATCTTTGACCCGAGGATTAGCGGTACAAACTATCCCCCTCGGCTTATTAAAGGCCAGATAAACGTGTTTTTCTGCATCTGGATGCACCAGCAAGTTCCCCTCCACCACCACTTGGTCTGACGCATTAACTTGTGATCCTAGCTCAGCTTTTTGTCCGTTAAGCTCGACCTTACCCTCGGCAATGAGGAGGTCAGCATGGCGTCGGGAACAGTAGCCTGCTGCAGCAATAAACTTATTCAGCCTCATCGCTGTCTCCTTCGTGGTCAGTCTCGCTTTCGTATACATCTTTAAGGTGGGGCTCAGATTTCATGATATCCCTGGCATAGGGCATAGATAGGGTAAAACTTGATCCTTGGCCCGGGCTACTCGTAACGCTAAGGCTATGTCCCATCTGTTGTGCCAACTCTGAAGCAATTGAAAGGCCAAGACCTGTTCCGTGCTCATTATGAGATTTATCCGCCTTATAAAAACGTTCAAACACATAAGGAATATCCTCTGACTTAATGCCACAACCACTATCCACAATTGAAATAGATAGGCAGGATTCCTCTGCCTTAACCAACATTTTGATTTTACCGCCTTCTTCGGTAAACTTGACAGCATTTTCCATCAGAGCAGATAAGATCTGTAAAATACGGTCGGCCTTCCCCCATACAGCCGGATAGGCCTCGTGTAAACCTTCCGCAGTAAACTTTATATTTTTCTGTTCGGCCAAAACGCCAAAGCGGATAGCCAGATCAAAGAGATCATTTTGCAAGTTGACCGGGCCTAAATTTGTCGTTTTTTCAGAAGTTTGAATTCGAGACAACTCAAGCATGTCATCAATCAAGTTGGATAGGCGGATGGTTTCTCGGAGCAAGATGGCATAATAACGCTTCTTCTGTTCCTCCGATTTAACCAGGCCATCATTTAAAGGTTCAAGAAGCCCCCTCATAGCAGTCACCGGAGTTCTCAACTCATGGGAAACATTGGAGACATATTCGTGCCTGGTTTGCTCAAGTTTTTCTGATTCCGTAACATCACGAAAAAGGCCTACTGCCCCAAAGAGGACACCCTCCCTATCCAGCAAGGGTGAAATCAGGCAATTAATCAGGTCACTCCCTGACTGCTTAACCACCAGGACAATCTTTTCATCCTGAAGACAAGTGGCAAAAAGTTCATCCAGACCGGTCATCTTAAGCAACTCATCGGTTGTATGCTGTCGGGAATTTTTATGAAATAGAGTCCAAATCATGGCATTATCCTGGGTCACCTTGCCTTCATGGTCAACCGCTATAATCCCCTCGGCTATCCCGTCTATGATGTGTTGGAGCTGGTTTCGCTCATTAATCAAGTTACTTATGTTGTTATCAAGCTCACTGGAGAGATGGTTAAAGGCATTGATCAAATAGGAGATCTCATTATCGCCACCAACCGGTTCAAGCCGGTGAGAAAAGTCACCCTCTATCATAGCCGCTGCCGCCTTTTGCATATCCTCAAGAGGCTTAACCAGGCGGCCAGTCATGTAGATGATCGGCAAGACCACAATCAGGCCAACAATAATAGCCGATATCAAGAGAGCAATATTCAAACTGTTAAAACTAGCCTGAAGCTCTTGCATGGTTTTAAGCATGATGACAGAACCAATAATCACAGCCTGTCCCATTTCTTGTTTGACGATAGGGACAGCTACGACCAGCAGGTCTTGCTCCACTTGATTTAAGGGTATCACGAGTGACTTACGGTTGCCTTGCTCCAAAACATCTCCGAGGAGATTTTTAAGTTCAAGATTAAGTTCATCCAGAACACTATCTGGCACATCTTCCGGCACATTATAAAGGAGGACTGCACCATCTCGGTCGGTTATATAGGCACCGGTTCCGTAAAAGCGAATAGACATAGAGATCGCCTTGATTAACTCGTCATCAACTAAATTATCCTTATCAGCTGCCAGATAAGAGATAATAGCTGCCTGGTCAAAAAGATCTTCTGATTTGATTCTTTGAAAAACCGGTCCCGCTATTTTTGAATAGACAAGGCTAGTCAAAGAAGACCACAAGAAAAGGGCCAAAATCAACATCAATAGGATTTTACGGAACAACAGATTTTTAGGCATGCCTATGACCCGACCAAGCAATCCTTAGCTACCAGGTTCGAACTTGTATCCTACACTATAAACTGTAATCAAGGCATATTTGTGATGATCACTATCTATCTTTTGCCGGATTCTTTTGATATGCGTATCGACCGTCCTAGTATCGCCGAAATAGTCATAACCCCAAACCTTGGCTAAGATTTGCTCTCTATCCATAACTTGACCGGGATTTGAGGCCAGAAAGTAAAGAATCTCTACCTCTTTCGGGGTAAAGGCCACCGGCTTTCCATCGACTAAAACTTCATAATTATCTATGTTAATTTCTAATCCGTCAAAACGTAAAATGGATGAGCTTTTGTTTGATTGATCGTCATTAACCCTGCGGAGAACCGCTTTGATCCTGGCTACAACCTCTCGAGGACTAAAGGGTTTAACAATATAATCATCCGCTCCCAGTTCCAGACCCAGAATCCGGTCAATTTCTTCACCCTTAGCCGTTAGCATAATGATGGGGACACTGCTGTCTTTTCTGATTTCTCTACACACCTCCATACCGGAAAGTTTAGGCATCATCAGATCCAGGACAATCAGGTCCGGTTTTTTATCCTTAAAGAGGGTCAGTGCCTCTTCACCATCATAAGCTGAAATATGTTGATAGTTTTCTTCATCCAGATAAATATTCAGAGATTCATGCACTAGGGGATCATCATCACAAAGTAAAATTAAAGGTATCTTTCCCATAACATCTTCCTCTTTCGTTAAAGCAATCGCTCTATAAGTATAGCATAAACTTAGAATTTATCTGGCCTTAACCCCACTCAGTGTACAGTTCTCTCCCCTCTTTAAACCGTGTTAAGTTGTGCCTCGTAGAGATCGATATTTTTGCCATTGATCTCATCCCAGCGGAGGTGGAGTTTCTCCTTCATATCCTCAAGTCTTGTGCTTTCAGCATTCCGTTTCACCTTGAGGGTTGAAGTAGAAATCATATCCTTATAACTGTAAATGTAAGCTTTAATCCGCTTAAAATCAGGTATCTTGGCATTGATATTATCTAAGATCTGGTCCAGGGTCCTCTTTACCTCCGCTTCCCTTTCGGCCGGATCCTCTTGGCCACCTGCAACAGTATCCTTATTGAGGACAAATTTAACAGAAAGAACCCTCTGGTTGTGATCAGCTTTTTGACTGAATACCATAGCATTTTTAATCATAGCTAGCTTTTGTTCCTTAATTAGAGTCTCAATTTCCTCCGGAAAAACCTTTTTGCCATTGGACAAAACGATCATCGATTTTTTTCGGCCTGTGATTGTATAACACTGGTTTTTAGGATCAAAGGTTGCCAAGTCACCCGTCCGAAACCAACCATCTTCCGTTAAAGCATCAGCCGTAGCCTCCGGATCTTCATAATAACCCGTCATAACGATTGGCCCCCTGATCATGATTTCGCCCGGTTCAGAGGGATCGTCCCCATCCAGTTTGACTTCAATTCCGGGTATCGGTTGACCGATTGTACCGGGCTCGTAAATAAAATCATTATTAGCTAGGGCAACCGGGGATGTTTCAGTCAAGCCATAGCCTTCATACACCCTGATGCCAATTGCATCAAAAAACTCAATCTGCTTCTTGTCCATGGGAGCAGCCCCAATCACAGAAATCTCTAAATTACCAATGGATGCCAGGATCTCCTTGAAAATCTCCCGCCTCTTATCAATTCCGATCTTGCGTAAAAACTTACTAAGCCCCATGGCAAATTTAATCAGCTTTTCTTTCTTTTGCCTTTTAATCTGAATCATAATTTTGTTATAAAAGCTGTCAAATATAGCCGGAACACCAATGAACAATTGGATCTGATATTCTTGGAGATTTTTTTGGATATAGCGTAGGCCATCATAAATATGGATATGGCCACCAACTGCAATAACCCCCAACATACCACACGTGCTTTCAAAGGTATGATTTAAGGGTAAAAGACTGAGGCTCCGTAAATTTTTAGGAAAGTTAATCATCCCTATGAGGGCCGCAACATCGTAGACGAGAGAACTCTGCTTTAAGAGAACCCCCTTAGACATAGCTGTTGTTCCCGATGTAAAGATTAAGATACTAGCTTTTTCGGGGTCTATAGGCTGATAGTTCAGACTATCTCCCCTCTCCCTAGCAGCCCTACCTTGATCTAAGAGTTCTTCAAAGAAGCTCACTTCGACATTATGCAGGCCGTCAAGTAGGTCATTCAAAAGCTTTTTTTCCTTTTCTGTAGCACTATGCTGGTTCATAATCTGGATGAACTTGAGTTTTTCTAAGCGAGAAAAGTCATCCTTAAACTTCAACAAGCTTTTGAGGTCAATGCAAAGCATATCCGCCCTAGATCTCTCAAGTAGGGAATCCAGTTCTTCGACCGTCAAAAGATTATCCATAGGAATCAAGAGGTCCTGACACTTTGCAGCGGCCAGATAGGAAGCAATCCAAAAATAGCTATTAGCCCCAACTATAGCCAGCCTCTGATTGGTTAAACCCCTAGCAGACCAAGCCAGGCGGATAGCATCAAGGTTATCTGCGAGTTCCCGATAGGTTAGATTAATTGGATCAGCCTTGGGATTGTCACGGTAGGTTATGGCATAGTCTCCGGCACACTTGTCTAAAGTTTGTCCGAACAAATCGGTTATATCCTGATATACCGGCATATTATAATACTGTTTACCTATCATCCTGGTCATATCTTCTCCTTCACCGGGCAATTGAAGCAAAGCCCCTGTCTAAAAATCTACCAACTTCTCAGCCGGGATATTTAGTTAAAAATTTTTAACTAAACAGAAATTAAACCAATTCAGAAGTCTTGTCAATGTTTTTTTGAACACAGTACTTATTCTTCTCTCTTTGTGGGTGGGGTACTGGTAGAGGCTTTATTGTCCTCATATTCCTTTATAGTTTGACCATCATGTTTCTCCATAAAGTCAGCCCGCCTACTATGTCGGTAAACATCCATCTTTTTCGCGAAAATTTCAGCATTTGTCGGAGGTTTCCAGCTGATAGCATTTGCCCCTGCCTCAATAGCATTGAGAATGGTCTCATCGCTTGGACCACCAGTCGCAATAATCGCCAAATCAGGGTACTTCTTACGCAGCCAGGCAACTAGTTCCGGTGTATCCTGGCCATTAGCTACATTTAAAATATCAACGCCGGCTTCAAGCTTACCATCGATATCATCATAGAAAGAAACCACTGTTGCTATAATGGGACAGTCAATGCTTTCTTCTAAAAGCTTGATGGTTTCAACAGTTGTCGGAGAATTGACAACAACCCCCATAACCCCCTTAGCCTCAGCAAATTGGGAAATAATTGCACTCCGTTTACCACCCGTCAAGCCACCGCCAACACCGGCAAACACAGGTTGACTGGCAACATCTGTAATCGCCTCAATGATAGCCGGATGGGGCGACTGAGGGTAAACCGCTAAAATAGCATCAGCATCTGTATAGGCTATGGTTGCTACATCTGTGGAAAACAGAAAGGACTTAATCCTACGACTGTGGATCAGGATACCTGAGCACTCCCTGATAACTGAAGGAACCTTTAGCAGTGAAGATCCCCTAAAATTAGTACTGACTTCGGGTATAAACTTTTTCTTTTTATCTTTAGCCATATCTCTCTCCCTTTTGTCAAACACTTATTTTTGTATATAATTGATGCGACAAGTTTTCAAGAATGTTTTGTCATAACAAATATTAAAAATCTAACAGGTTTAATTATAACACAGCGGTGGCAGCTTGATTTTAAAAGAAGCAAGTTACCGGCCGAGATTTACCTGTAAAACCAGGAAGAAGCAGATTATGGCCATTGTTAATTATCAAAATGAAGCCCACGACTTAAAAATTGTATTTGAAGATAATCAGATCATTGTTGTGGTCAAGCCGGTCGGCCTCCTCTCTCAGGCCGACCAGACCGGTGACCCCGACCTTTACAGCATAGTGAGAGAGTATATCAGGGTAAAATACCAAAAGCCTGGCCAAGCTTGGCTGGGACTAGTCCATAGACTTGACCGGCCTGTTGGTGGGCTCATGGTTTTTGCCAAAACATCTAAGGCAGCCAGTCGGCTCTCTGCACAAATTCGAAACCATAGCTTTATCCGCAAATACCAGGCTGTTTGTCATGGGATCATAAGCCAAGAGAAGGGTCTTTGGTCGGACCACATATCCAAGCAAAAAGTGAACGGAAAATATATTGTGAATATCGACCTGGATCCCCGTTATCACGATAAATACCAAGATTGCAGCCTATCTTTTCGCCGCTTAGCAACCGAACCCAGAGCTAAATTAAGTCTCCTAGAGGTTGAGCTCAAAACCGGTCGTAGCCATCAAATCAGAGCCCAGATGAGGGCACACGGTCATGTCCTGGTCGGCGACCGTCTCTACGGGAAAATTACAGACCTAGATAGGGATACAGAAGGTCCAGCACTCTTTGCCAGTTTTTTGCAATTTAAGCATCCGGTCAAAGAGGAAATTATGGTCTTCAAAGAAGATTCCCGTGCCCTACCTTTCAATCTCTTTAAATCGAAATAAGCATACAACTAGGATGGTCGGTGAAACCACCAATCCTGGTCATTGATCTTGGAGGATACCATGTTAAAAACAAATGAACTTATAAGCTATAAGAGTAGCTTGGCCGAAGATCTTTTAAAGGGGGTCGAATATCCCTGGCAAGCCCTTCCCCTCATTAGTCAATATATCTTAGACCTAGGACCAAGACTCGACCTAGCAGAATTTAACCAAACAGCAGATGATATTTGGATCCATAAATCAGTTGAGATTAGCCCGACAGCTACTTTAAATGGTCCCTTGATTATCGACCAAGATACAGTGGTCCGGCCGGGGGCCTTTATCCGGGGCAATGCCCTGATCGGCAAGTCCTGTGTCATCGGCAATTCAACCGAAATAAAAAATAGCGTCCTAGTGGCCCATGTTGAAGTTCCCCACTACAATTACATCGGCGATTCAATCCTTGGACCCTACAGTCATATGGGGGCCGGCTCTATCACCTCAAACATCAAATCTGACCGGCTAAACGTTGTAATCAAGGCAGGGGATACAAAAATTGAGACCGGTCTCAGAAAGATCGGAGCTATTCTGGGAGATCGGGTCGAGGTTGGCTGCAATACGGTCCTCAATCCCGGCACCATCATTGGTAAAGCCAGTCGAATTTATCCCCTTTCCATGGTCAGGGGATTTGTCCCGGCAGGCCACATTTATAAGACTAAAGAAGAAATTGTTTTAATAAAAGAAGATTAGTGCAAGCGGGCCAGCACAGCCTAACTCTAACAAGGATCAACCAGTGGTCAGGCTTACTTGTGGTAGGTCTGACCCTTAATGATTTTATAAGCCCGATAAACCTGCTCCAGGATAATAACTCTAGCCAGCAGGTGGGGAAAGGTCATTGGGGAAAGGCTAATCCTAAGGTCTGCTCGCCTTCTCAGTCGGTCATCAAAACCTAATGATCCACCAACCACGATGCTAAAATTAGCACCACAATCATCAATCTTCTCTGCAAATTTTACCGAATCAAGGGCCTGACCTTTAAGGTCAAAGAGGATCACTTTCTCTCCATCCTTAATCTTGTCCAGGATCATCTGACTCTCTTCTGCGATAATCCGGCTATCCTCATAACTTGGATTGGCCTCCTTGAGTTCAATCAACTGGCAAGGGTTAAAGGCTAAAAGCCTCTTGATGTAATCTTGTTCCAAGGCCTTCATCCCCTTATCTTTCATTTTACCAACACAAATTAGCCTAATCATGGTCAATCCTCAGAGCTAAGCTGTTTTGGCATTTGTCCCGACATGGCTTCCGCCAAGCGTTTGAGGCAAAGATCGTGGTCATGCTTTCTCGCCGTACATTGGTAACGTCCAAAGAGCAAGATCGAGTGGTGGGATTGCCGCCAAGACTTCTCTGGGAGGTAGGCCATCATCTGTTTTTCAACCTCAAGCACACTAGCCTCAGGCTTTACAAATTTGAATTTCTTGCAGATCCGCTCCACGTGGGTATCAACTGCAAAAGCCGGTATATCAAAGGCATTCGCCAGAACAACATTTGCCGTCTTTCGGCCAACACCAGCCAAGCTTACTAGCTCC
>CAMYEY010000054.1 GCA_947254895.1 uncultured Clostridia bacterium | reverse complement strand
GGCTGATATTGTGCAATTAATTTGTCAATATCTTGCTCTGAAGTTGCCTTTTCCCAACACCAACGGCCTTCTGTTGTTTCATTTTTAATTGGTTCAATTCTTATATAGTCTTTTGGCGTCTTATCTTCAACATTTCCTGGAAATAAGTCTCCTGTGTCAACATTGTAGAAAAAAGGATAAAATAAGTTTGGTCTATCTGCTCTTTCATCATTATTACCAGTCTTTCTTAAATCAATCAAACGATATTTTCCGCCTGTAACAGGATCAATTAGATTATATCTGCGAGTGATATGTTCCCCTGGTTCAAAACCTGACATCTTAAAATCAGAAGTTTTGCGATATATGGCTATATATTCATGAGCTGTGGCCATGTCAGCATTCTTACTCTTATCTCTGCCTTTCGGGCTACTAACATTTGCGACTTCAGCAATATAATTTTGATTTCCAAAAACTTCATCACAAATAAATCTGAGAGAACTTTGCTCATGGTAATCAATACTTATGAAAATTGCTCCATCATCTGCTAAAAGGCGATGTAATAACTTTAATCTTGGGTACATCATACAAAGCCACTTATCATGCCGAGATAAATCGTCACCTTCCGCACCAACAACTTCACCTAACCATTTTTTTATTTGTGGATCGTTTACATTATCGTTATACACCCATTTTTCATTCCCGGTGTTATACGGAGGATCTATATATATACAGTCAATTTTACCTTCATATTTAGGTAAAAGAGCTTTTAAAGCTTCAAGATTATCACCATGAATTATCATATTCTCTGAGCCATTATCATCATCGTGTTGACCTTCTTCATCAAAACTATATTTTCGTTTTAAAACACGATAAGGTACATCTAAATGATGATTTACCACCTTATCTTTTCCAATCCAATCTAAAACAGGCATTATTTATCCTCTTCAACAAATTCCAAAATGTCGTCCACACCGCAGTTAAGTACCCGGCAGATTTTTTCAATGCTGTCCAGTGAGATATACTTCCTACGCTTAATATGAGTCATTACATTTCCAGAAAAACCAGCTTTTTTAATAAGCTCTGAATTGCTTACTTGTCGGTCAATCAATAAATGTAAAAGTTTATCATAGGAAACTGCCATAACATTTCCTTTCATCTTTGAAAAACTAGGTCTATCTTATCATTTCCATGTGAAAACCTCCACAAGAAATGATTTTGCATGAGTTATTAGATGTGTATAAGAAAGATTTCAATAAAATCATCTTATATAACAAATATCTGATTCTAATATACAGAGTACAAATTAGCATCCATGTAATTGCTGCATAACATTTCATGCACCTCGTCACGAAACACAAAACAGCTTTCGACCCATTCATATATCAAAAAGAATTTGTTGGCTTTAATGCAAACATAAGTATCTCGATTAGGCTGCTCATTTTCTCGGTAATTCATTAAAGTTGACAGGGATATGTTTAATATAGACTCGAACAAATTAGGGGAAATATCAACTTTTGAGGAAAATTCGTAAGGATAATAGAAAAATAAATTCTTATCCTTCTTGAGGTTTTTTAAAAGGTTTTTTATTGTACTGCTCACCATACCACTCTGTATGTTTTCTGTTTTAACATCTGCTAAATCAAGTAATATATTACTTGATGGAAGAGGTGTAGGGTTTTCCTTCGTTTTCACAAAAACAAATCCCTGATTCATCTTAGAATAATCAACTTCTGGTTTGTTTTTATTCATTATATTCATAGTTTCTTCATCTACCAGAAGCTTAAAATCAATACAATATTGCGAGCATATAACATCATTCTCACCATTTGATTCTTCTTTTGAAAGTTTATATTGCTCAAAAAATGGAATTTTATTTTTAAAGTATTGCGAACTATTTAATACCTCAATCAGATAATCTTCATAAGTCATACCAGGAACTATGAATTTACAATTTAAAGAGAAATACTTTGGAGTTAAAATTTTAATCATATGCATTTCAAAAACCTCTCAAAATAACTGACTGATAGTTCAATATATGCTCCTTTGTCAGGTTAATTTACCGTTGACTTTTAAATTGTTTCGAATAATTGACCATTTGTCATGGTGCACAGTCGTTTGCTTTTGACCCTAGAGCAACTGTATCTATTTTATCATTTTATGTAAAAATCTCTAAAAAATATAATTTCATTACTCAATTCCACAGACTTTCTGTTGTAGCAGGATATAGCAGGTTATTTCAGTTATCTCTATTTAAGTGAAATGTAGAACTATATAGAAAATCCTGCTACAAGCTGCTACAAAATAAAAATCCAGCCGCAAGTGTGTAGGAATCGGCGCTCTAAGCCAGGCTTAGGGCGTTTTGCTTTTTGCCCGTTCAAAACCTGCTTTCCTCCTGCATACAGAGTGAGGGAGAAGAAACCCGTGCCTATTTCCAACATAGGCCGTATAAAAAATTACTCAAAACAATCCTTTCTGTCCAAGGGGAAAGTGAAGGGAGACTTCCCTCACTACAAGAGAGAGCAGGTTGAGAAATGTACAACGACATCACACAAAATATAAAAACAAATGGCCGGTTTTGTCTCTGGCGTTATGAGAAGCAACAAGGCAGACAAACAAAAGTGCCCTATCAAATAAGCAACCAGCGGGCAAGCAGCGGGAGCATTCAGCATTTCACGAGTTTTGAAGAAGTTATAAAAGCCGTACCCCGGTATGATGGCATCGGCATGGGTGTCTTTTCTCCCTTTGCCGCTGTGGATATCGACGACTGTGTCAAAGACGGAAAACTCTCGGGGCTAGCGGAGGATGTAGTCCACACGCTTGATTCCTACACAGAATACAGCCCGTCCGGAAAGGGCGTCCACATCATTGTGAAGGTTAAAGATTTCACTTTCGATAAATCTCGCTATTACATCAATAACAGAAAAATCGGTCTGGAGGTCTATGTTCCGGGAGCAACTAACCGCTTCGTTACCTTGACCGGAAATACCATCCATCAAACAGAGCCGGCATACCGGGATGAGGAACTGCAATTGGTCCTTGACCGCTATATGAAGCGTGACGAGCTTTCTTCTCCTCAGCGTACCGTTCCCGGCAGCTACCTTGAGGATGAATCTGTCATCCGGAAGGCACAAAAGAGCAGGCAAAAGGAAAAGTTCCTAAAGCTCTGGCAGGGCAATATAAGCGGCTATGCCAGTCCGAGTGAAGCTGATCTCGCCCTGTGCTCTATGCTCGCATTCTGGTGCGGTGGAAATTTGGAGCAGATGGATCGCATCTTCAGGCAGTCCGGACTTATGAAGGATAAGTGGGAGCGTGACGATTACCGCAAGTCTACGCTCGAACGAGCCGTAAAATCCTGCACTTCCTTCTATAAGCCTGTACGTATCTCCTTTCCGGCAGATGACTTTAGTGATATTTCAGGAGGAGATGGAAGTGGTCGCGGAGATGATCTCGCGGATTGTAAATGAGAATGCCACCCGTGCTCTTAATCAAGAAGGTTACCAAAAACGCTATGATGCACAAGTAGATCGATACGAGGCTCTGCAAGCGGAATTTGAGGAAATTGAATCAGTCATTGAAGACAAGAACCATCGAAGCTCGATGCTGAGCGGCTTTATGTTTGCCATCTTTGAATCGGATATCCTGCCCATAAAGTTCAGCAATACGCTCTGGATGGGCACTGTGGACATGGTGACCGTAAACAGCGATAATACCTTGCGTTACAGATTTAAGGACGGCAGCGATATTTCGCTTACTATCCCGGGCAGAAACTGATTTCTGCTCCGCTTCTTTCTTCCAGTTAAAAGCTCATCTATCCTAATGAAGAAGACTTCAACACAAAAGAAAACAGCCGCTGATACAGAAAATTGTATCAACGGCTACGTTCTAAGTTGGCTGCCGATGAAGGATTCGAACCCTCACAAACTGAGTCAGAGTCAGGTGTGCTACCTTTACACCAATCGGCAATCTCGTCTTTGAATTTCGATCTGTTTAGCCTAACATTAATAAAGCTTGTTATGCTCCAAACCGCAAATTCTATCCAAGATATTAACAGGCTAGCGGAGAAGAATCAAGTTTCATTTTTACTACTTTTTAAAGATTCCTAACAATGCCTTTCTGGCAACTGTGCTATAATTAAAAAAATACTTTGGAGTTTGAAGTTAACAAGTTTCAGGCCGGCAAGGGGGTAGAGCATGGGCTTAATTAGGGCTATAACGGGAGCTGTTGGTGGTACTTTAGCAGACCAGTGGAAAGAGTTTTTCTACTGTGAATCCTTACCTAATGATATCTTAATCAGTAAAGGGCAAAAGGTTATCGGTAAACGGTCATCAAACCGGAGAGCCAGTGATAATATCATCTCAAATGGTTCGGGTATAGTGGTTAATAATGGCCAGTGTATGGTGATTGTTGAGCAGGGGAAAGTTGTTGAATTATCAGCAGAACCGGGAGAGTTTACCTGGGATGCTTCGACCGAACCGAGCATCTTTGCGGGTAGCTTGGGCCAGTCGATTCTTGATAGTTTTAAAACGATTGGCCGACGTTTTACTTTTGGTGGTGACACTGCAAAGGACCAGAGAGTTTATTATTTTAATATCAAGGAGATTAGGGATAATAAGTTTGGCACCCCGAATCCGATCCCCTTTAGGGTAGTTGACCGCAATATCAATCTCGATATTGATGTGGCTGTCCGTTGTTCCGGGATTTATTCCTACAAAATAGCTGATCCAATCCTTTTTTATACTAATGTTTCGGGTAATGTTGCTTCTGTTTTTGACCGTTCGGAGATAGATAATCAACTTAAAACAGAATTCGTTTCAGCACTCCAACCGGCTTTTGCAGCAATCTCAAGCTTACAGATCCGACCCAGTGAGTTGCCGGGCCATGCTCAAGAGCTGGCAGACTTGATGAACCGGGAATTGACTAAAAAATGGGCTGAACTAAGGGGACTTGAAATTGTTTCAATCGCCCTTAATCCCATTACGTTACCAGAAGAAGATGCTCAAGCCATTAAAGATGCCCAGCTCTCCGCCAGACTTAGAGATCCGGGCTTGGCAGCAGCTACCTTGGCCGGTGCCCAGGCTGACGCTATGAAGGCGGCAGCATCCAATGAAGGGGGAGCCATGACGGGCTTTTTAGGTCTAGGCATGGCCCAAAATGCTGGTGGGGCGAACCTGCAAAACCTCTATGCCATGGGAAAACAGGGGCAGACTGACAATGGTCTGCAAGCTGGGGCCGGGGACTCGTGGACCTGTCCTAAGTGTCATAATATTGCCAGTGGAAAATTTTGCCCGGAGTGTGGTACGGCTAGGCCTGAAAAAGGTTGGACTTGCGAGTGTGGAACGGTCAACCAGGGTAAGTTCTGTCACAACTGTGGCAAAGCAAGACCGGCCGGGGCTCCCATCTACCGGTGTGATAAGTGTGGCTATGAACCGGAAGACCCTCAACATCCTCCAAAGTTTTGTCCTGAATGTGGTGATCCTTTTGATGATAAAGACCGGGTCTAAAGTTCAGTTCTATTAGAAAAATGAGCCTGAGACTTGGTTTGAGCAGAAGACCGAGGCCAGAAACCTAGTTAACGACAAGCACCAGGCCTAGGTCTGGCTCATACTGGCCAAGCTAGGATGAAGTTTGCCTGAAAGTACACAGGGGTAGTGGGTATGGCGGAAGTTATGGAATTTAAGTGCCCGTCTTGTGGCGGTTCGCTTACCTTTGATAGTCAAAGTCAAAAACTTAAATGTAACTATTGCAAGACAGAATTTGACCAGAAAGTTTTGGATGAGTATGCCGAAGCTTTGAAAGATATGCCGGAAGATTCCTGCAATTGGCAGGTAAACACTGGTGATAACTGGGAGCAGCAGGAGGCAGAACATCTTTCTATTTACGTCTGTGAATCATGTGGGGGAGAGATTGTTGGCGATCAGACAACCTTGGCGACAGCCTGCCCCTATTGCGGCAATCCGGTTGTCCTCCTGGGACGCTTGGCCGGTGACCTGAAACCTGCTTATATTATTCCTTTTAAGCTAGGAAAACAGGAGGCCGAAGCTGCCTTAGCTCAATACTGTCGGGGGAAAAAACTACTACCTAAGGCTTTTTCTTCGGAAAATCAAATCAAGAAAATCAAGGGCCTCTATGTTCCTTTTTGGGTCTTTGATGCCAAGGCCCAAGCTAATGCTGAATATCGGGCAACTCGGGTAATGTCTTGGTCAGATAGCAATTATATTTATACTAAGACGAGTTACTATTCGGTTTTTCGCCAGGGAAGCTTGCAATTTGCTAAGTTACCGGTGGATGCCTCCAGCAAGATGCCAGATGACTTGATGCAGTCACTGGAGCCTTATGATATCAGTCAGGCCGTCGATTTCAATGTTGCTTACTTGGCAGGCTATCTGGCAGACCGCTATGATGAAACTTCAGATAAGTGCCAAGAGGTGGCGAACCAGAGGATTAGGAGCAGCCTTGAGGCCACTCTCAGAGAAACGGTCCAGGGTTATATGACCGTGTTTCCTCAAGGATCTAGTATCCAGCTCCAAGAAAACACAGCCCACTATGTCCTCTATCCTGTTTGGATTTTGAATACGAATTACCGAGAACAGGAATATACCTTTGCCATGAATGGACAGACCGGACATTTCGTCGGTCGCTTACCCGTTGATAAAAAGGCTGCTTGGACCTGGTTTATCATCCTTGCCCTCTTGTTTACCTTGGTTATCATGGGGGGAAGCAGTATTGTGCGTTATTTCTTTGCTTAGGGGGATCAAGATGTCGGTGAAGAGGATAGACAGCAAACACCTTATCTTGTTATTGGTTCTCCTGGCTTTTTGTTGGTTCCATTCTGGTAAAAGTCTAGCCAGGACAGATCTCTTGGTCGATGAAGCCGGCCTTTTATCTGAGGTCGAAGGTCAAGAGCTTAGGCAAGACCTAGAGGAGGCTAGTCAGGAGACAGGCCTTGACCTGGTGGTCTTGACAGTTGATGATCTTGGAGAAAAGACGGCCACAGAATATGCTGATGATTTTTATGATGAGAATGACTATGGACAAAATAGCAGCAAGGATGGGATTTTACTTCTGCTTAGTATGGCTGAGCGAGACTGGGCCGTCTCCACTTCTGGAAAGGCTATCGAGCTTTTTAGGGATGCAGATATCGATGAGATAGTGGACCACATATTGGGTGACCTGGGTGCGGGCAATTATTTTTCGGCCTTTTCTACTTTTGTCGAATTGAGTAGAACCCATGCCCTTGGGAGAGACCAGTCGGCAGTAGATGAGAGTGGGTATGAGTCGGAGGACTTAGAAACGGATGTTGATCCGGCTTGGGCAAAGCTTGAAAGCATGTCTGGCCCGATAAGGCTTATCGCTTGCGTGCTTGCAGGCCTGACTCTATCAGGTCTAACGGTCTGGTCTATGACCAAGCAGTTGAATACGGTTAAAAGTAAAACTTCTGCAGATGACTATATTGTCAGCAATAGTTTCAACTTGACCGGCAAGAGGGATATTTTCCTCTATAGTCATATTTCAAGCAGAAGAAAATCTAGTGAGACGAGTTCCGGTTCTTCCTCGGGAGGGTCATCTGTTCATAGGTCGTCATCCGGCCGGACTCATGGTGGCCGCAGCGGTAAATTCTAAAAAGCTATTCCAGTTCAAAGGCCCCGGTATAGAGTTGGTAGTAGGTGCCGCCTTGCTTAATTAAGTCGTCATGGCTGCCTCGCTCGATTATCCGGCCGTTTTCCATCACCATAATTACATCTGAATTCCTGATTGTCGACAGGCGGTGGGCTATGACAAAAACGGTTCGGCCGGTCATCAGCATATCCATGCCTCTTTGGACCATGGCCTCAGTTCTGGTATCAATGGAGGAGGTGGCCTCATCGAGAATTAAGATGGGGGGATCGGCAACAGCCGTCCGGGCGATAGCAATTAACTGCCTCTGCCCCTGGGAGAGGTTTGATCCGTTGTTAGCCAGAGAGGTCTTGTAGCCTTCAGGGAGTCTTTCAATAAAACTGTTGGCCCCAACCAGGCGGGCAGCTGCTTCACACTCTTCATCTGTGGCATCTAACTTGCCATAACGGATGTTGTCATAGACTGAGCCGGTAAAGAGGTTAGTTTCTTGGAGAACAATTCCAAGGCTACGTCGGAGGTCTTTTTTGTGGATAGTCCGGGTGTCAATCCCATCCAGGATAATTTGCCCATCATTAATTTCATAAAAACGATTGAGGAGGTTGGTGATCGTTGTCTTGCCTGCTCCGGTTGATCCGACAAAGGCTACTTTTTGTCCGGGTTCCGCATAGACGGAAATCTTGTGCAGGATTTGTTTGCCGGGCACATATGAAAAATCGACATCGACCATCCTCATGTCGCCCTGTAAGGGTGTATAGGTGACCTGGCCCGATTCAGAGACTTGCTTCCAGGCCCAGCAACCGCTATATTCTTTACTTTCTGTGATCTTTCCGGATTTCTCAAAGTTTGCCTGGACCAGGCTGATTGTCCCCTCATCGAGCTCAGCTTTTTCGTCCATCAATTCAAAGACCCGGCGGGCACCGGCCAAGGCCATAACAACTGTATTGGCTTGTTGAGAGAGTTGGTTCAGATTGCCCGTAAATCTGTCTCTTATACACATCTCCGAGCCCACGAGACGTC
>CAMYEY010000053.1 GCA_947254895.1 uncultured Clostridia bacterium | reverse complement strand
AAAGAAGAAAAAGGCCGCAATGTCTGCGCTAATGTCGACTTTTATTCGGGCTTTATTTATGACCTCCTTGGTATACCAGAAGAACTCTTTACCCCCCTCTTTGTCATCAGCCGAGCTATCGGCTGGTTAGCCCACACCTTAGAGGATAAGATCAATATCCACCGGATCATCCGGCCCGCTGGCCTTTACGTCGGAGATATCTTGGGTGAAGTGGATCCTGAGCCCGACCAGGACTAGTTTGGGGGTCTACTGGGTAAAAAAACAAAGACGATAACAAATTAAAAGTTACCGTCTTTTCATTATTGGCAAAGCTATCGTCAAGGCCTTTGTTCAGTGCAGTCACGACAGAGGTTTTGTCCTTAAAATGCAGACCAGGGCCAGGACAAAGAGGATAGGGGCATAGATAAAAAGCGAACCAAAGCTGCCTGACAGGTCCCGGATAAAGCCATAGAGGATGGGGCTAAAGATAGAGGCTGCAAAGGAGAAAAAGTAGTAGTAGCCGGTATAGGTTCCAATCTCCGATTTTTGCCCAATTTCCAAAACCATGGGGAGCGAATTGATGTTGATCATGGCCCAGAAAAAGCCTCCGACCAAGAGGAGGATCCTAATGGCTGTTAAATTCATTAAAAAGAGGATGGGGATAAAGACAGCAGACAAGCCGACCAGACCGATAATAATAGCTTTTCTCCGACCAATCTTGCTTGCGATAAAACCCGAGGGAATGGCAAAGGCGACAAAGGAGACGGAAAAGAAGGCCAAGAGCATGGCAGCTGAGCCTTCGGGAACGCCGAGCCGGGCCACGGCAAAGCTGGTGAAAAAAGTTTCTACCGCATTGTAGGCACAGAACCAAAAGAAAATTGCCAAGAGGAGGTAGACGAGATTGTGGCGGTCTGCCGGGGCCAGTTTTTTAAAGTTGGCCAGGCTAAGTTTTTGCTTCGACTTCTTTTGCTCATTGGCCTGACTGCGATCAGCTTGGACCTTTCCAAACTTTTTAAAGTGGATGGCCTCAGGTTCCTTGATGGTGCTAAAGAGAACCAGGACGGCGACCAGCATGATAACCGAGCCCATAGCAAAAGTTGCTGACCGACCGTAGGCATTGGCGATCCGGCCTCCTACTAAAAAAGCTATAATCGAAGCCACTCCACCCATCAGGTTGATGACACCGTTGGCCTTAGACCAGTGCTTATCGGGGGTCAGGTCGGGCATGAGGGCGACAATCGGAGCCCGCCAGACGGACATGCCAAAGTTAAAGACGATTACAAGAGCCATCAGACTGACCAGGTTAGGCATCTGGGGGATAAAGAAAAAGAGGCCGGCACAGAGGGGGGCGGCTATCATGATGAAAGGCATCCGCTTGCCAAACCTAGTCCGGGTTCGATCAGACAAGGCCCCAAAGAGTGGTTGAAAGATGACCCCAAAGATATTATCGATAGTCATGATCAGGCCGATGATCGCTGTAGAAGCGATAAAGTCCTTCAAAATGAGGGGGATAAAGCTGTTATAGATCGACCAGAGGAGGGAGGAAGCAAAAAATCCTGTCCCGATCAAAAATGTTTTGCCGTAATCTAGCTTATCGCTTTGGCTATCGGTCTCCTTAGCTTTTTTATCAGCCTGGCTGTCCGGACCTTCTTGGTGCTTTTCTTCTAAAATAGTCTTGTTTTCAACAGACTTACTCATTCAAACCTCACCTACCTTTTCGTCTTGTTTAAATATCATTAAGTTGGTTTTAAACCTGAGCATCCCTGATTGCCAGGGCCTGAGCCGGGATGTTGGTGATGATTGCATCAACCTCCAAGGCTAACAGTTTTTTCATCATGGCTTCGTCATCTACGGTCCACGGACGGACTTTTACACCTAGGGCATGTGATTCTTTGATATAGTCGGGAATCATCAGGTTGGGATAGTAGGGGTGGAGGCCTTGAACCTGGTTGTTGTTAGCATAGAGCCAGGGTTGATAAAGCCCCTCGAGGTAGAGAAAAGCTACTTCAGACTTAGTCCCTAAGGCGAGTAACTTCATAATCGAATAATGGTTAAAAGATGAAAAAACAATCCGGTCTTCCATTCCAAATTTTTTGACCAGGGCCAGGCAATCTTCCTCCAGCCGGGGATAGAGGACCAGGGAATTTTTTAGTTCAATATTGATTTCTAGATTTGTAGGTTTGACCAGGTCTAGCACCTCTTCCAAAAGAGGAACATAAGCTGGCTGGTCATCCGGCCGAAAAGCCGCTGCGTTTAGTTTCTTAATCTCGGCATAATCTGTTTCTGCGATTGCTCGGTCCACTAAGGTGACCCGTTTGAGGTTTTCGTCATGACTGACCAAGATCTGATCATCCTTACTTTTTTGAATATCCAACTCAATCCCATCAGCCCCTTGCTTGATGGCCGCCTCAAAGGCCTCCATGGTATTTTCTGCTGCTGTCTTTGAAGCCCCCCTATGGGCGAAAATTTTAGTTTGCATAAGTAACCTCCGTCTTGGCTGACCCGGGTCCCGGAAAGATATCAGTCAGGATATCGATGTCCAGGATTTTTTCGGCCAGTTCATAAGACTATCATAACAAGTAAAGGGCTTGGATTGAAAGAGCAGACTTGTCTGACCGGAAAGTTAAGATGGTAAGAGTTTTAGAATTACCGTCTTGTTAAAACCACCAGTGCATAAGCCTAAACATCAACAAACAAAGACGGTAACTAGTCACAGTTACTCATCCATCCCCTACTTGTAGTCGAGCCGATTGAATAAGCTGGCGATGTCGTGGGCAGTGATCTGATAGACTTTTTGGTCGAAATCTAGGCCCCTGAGGGCTTTTTCAACTGCTTCGGGTTTGGCAGCTAGGCCGGTTAAAGCGGTTTCGACGGCAGACAAGTCGATGCTGGCGAAGAAGTCTCCTGAGATTTGGATTGCCCGGATTATGCCGGCTTTAACGGTCAGCTTTAAAACGACTTGGCCGCCGGTAAAGCGGTTTTTCAACTCAATATCAAACTTGGGATCATAGAGCCAGAAGGATTGGGGGCGGGCAAACTCCTCTTGGCCGAGCCTTTGGGCCGCCGCCCGGTCGTCATCCGTCAAGTGATAAACCTGGTCAATAACCGACTGGCGGCCAACAAAATCAACCGACTGGTGGCCAACAGAATCAACCCTGGGGGTGCTAGCTGACTGACGGATGACAGAATCCACCATGTAAGCCTTGAAGTCGGCAGCGGTCATGTCCTTGGACAGGTGGTCCCTGATGTTGGTTACCCTCTCCCGGATCGATGCAATGCCCTTGCTGGCGATCTTGTCCGGGTCGACTTGGCAGCTTTCTACCAAGGCCTCGATATTTGTATCAAAGAGGAGAGAGCCATGGTGGACCAAGTAACCGGCTTCCTTATATTGGGCAGTTCCGGAGATTTTTTTGCCGGCAAGGAGGAGGTCGTTCCGCCCCTTAAACTCAGCATCCAAACCCAAGTCTTGTAGGGCCCGGAGGACGGGGGCGATAAACTCAGAAAACTTAATTTCAAGGCTGGATTCCGGCTGGATAAAGGTATATTGAAAAGTACCTAGATCGGTGTAAATAGTGCCGCCGCCGGACTTTCTCCTGACCAGGTCTAGCTTGTGGCTCTTGAGATATTCAAGATTGATTTCGACGATCGGATTTTGAAACTTGCCCAGCATGAGGCAGGGGGTATTTTGCCAAAAGAGAAAAACCGGATCGGTTAGACGTTTTTCCTTAATTAAATAATATTCCAGGCCAAAATTCCAAAAGACATCGGTGGAGGAATGGGGGATATAGATCATTTTTGCCTGGCCTTATCTAAGGCTTCGGCTGCCTTATAGGAGCTCCGCACCAGGGGGCTGGCTGCCACAAAGGAAAAGCCGATAGCCATGGCTTCTTGGCGGTAAGCTTCAAATTCTTCCGGCGTGACGTAGCGGGCTAGGGGGTGGTGGCGGCGGGTAGGTTGGAGATATTGGCCGATGGTTACAATATCACAACCGGCAGTGTGGAGATCTTGGAAAAGCCTCGTTATCTGCTGGTCCGTTTCGCCGAGCCCAACCATAAAACCGGACTTGATCAAGGGGAGGTTGTCATGGGCCTCAGCGTATTTTTTGGCCCGGGCTAGGAGTTCCAGAGAAAGGTCATAGCTTCCCTGACGGCGGACTATCGGAAAAACTTCCCTGACGGTTTCAATATTATGGTTGAGAACATCTGGTCCGGCTTCAAGGACGACTTGTAGAGCCTCCGGATTACCCTTAAAGTCAGGAATTAGGACCTCGATCGTGGTTTCCGGGCAGAGCTTTTTGGTTTGATAGATCATGTCGGCAAAATGACTGGCCCCGCCGTCTGGCAAATCATCACGGTCAACGGAAGTGACAACCAGGTGCTTTAGGCCCAGTTCTTTAGCTGCTTCAGCCACGTGGCGGGGCTCTTCCGGATCGAGGGGGAGGGGCCTGCCGGTAGCAACGTTACAGTAACTGCAATTTCTGGTGCAGATGTCTCCCATGATCATAAAGGTGGCTGTCCGGCTCTTAAAACACTCGCCTAGGTTGGGGCAATTAGCAGCCCGACAAACTGTATTGAGGCTCAACTGGTCCATCAGGTTTTGAATGGCCTTTGTTTCCGTCTGTTTATACTTCACCCGGAGCCAGTCCGGTTTAGCTTGTTTAACCTGGTCGTTTGTACGTGCTTGGCTGCAAGGGCATGCCTGTGCTTGTTTATCTGTCATTGCTTATTTATTTTCTGCGAAAAAATCCGGCCGCTGCCTGTCAAAAACACCATGCTAAGCG
Source organism: uncultured Clostridia bacterium (assembly GCA_947254895.1). Classification (GTDB taxonomy): domain Bacteria; phylum Bacillota; class Clostridia; order Saccharofermentanales; family DTU023; genus UBA5436. The sequence continues at coordinate 4,378 of CAMYEY010000053.1, read as the reverse complement.
ACCGAGTTGCTTGTTCGGGACTAGTCAAGTTCAGCGATAATATCGCCCGGCTTAACCTGGTCGCCTTCTTCAAAAAACTGTTGCTTTAAGATTCCTTCTACATCGGACTCGATCTGGCTAACAACCTTGTCTGTCTCGATCTCGTAAAGGACATCGCCGGCCTGAACCTTATCACCTGGGCCTTTTTCCCAAGCTACTAAAGTTGCACTGTCCATATCGGGTAATTGGGGTACGGTAATTTTCTTACTCATAAGATTCTCCTATTTTGTAGTCTTTTAAGTATAGCATTAATCGAACAATAGATTTAGCTCTTGCCGGGAAAGAGTTGTCTCCAAATTTGTAAGAGTAAATCGGCTTTATCCTGGTCAAAATTATCCAGTTCGGTATAGTCCAGTCGGAGACCGCCCAAGAGGTCGGATAAGTAGGCAGATAATCTTAGGTCGTTATCTGATCCAAAAAAATCAAGGCTTTCAATACATCCCCGCTTGACGGTAAGGTCAATTTTGCCTAGGTGTTCTTGTCCTTCAAAATTCAACCGGAGAGGCCTTTGATTAAAACTAAAATTGGCCGAACGGGCAAAATTCCAGGACCAGAGTTTATATTTTTGTTCGACCAGCAAGTCAATGGCCTGGTAGGTTTCAGGTCCCAGCTTTAATTCCTTTGCCGGCCCACAGCCCTGTTCCTTGACTTTAGCCCCACAGATATAGTCGAGCAAACCCTGCTGAAACTGGCTAAGACTTAACTTTAATCCCTGAGGTTGAAAGAGGTCGGCCAGGTTAATGACCGGGTTGGGCAAGGAGGCGACAGCCTTGGTCGACATATAAGGAGGAGCTTCACTCAAAAGGCCATCCAAGGCAGCAAGGTCAGCATCGTAGAGAAGGGTGCCGTGATGCAAAATCCGGTCGTGCCAGATGGCCTGGGCATTTCCTGAAATCTTTTTTCCTTCAACGAAAAGATGGCTGGGGGCAACCAGATCAGCTTTGAGGCCCAGTTCTGCCAAGTAGGACCGGATAGGCTCAAGAAAGTAGGCGAAATTTTTCACGTAGTCCGGCTGGTGACGGGTCATAAAAGAAAAGTTGAGATTGTGAAGGTCGTGGTAGACTGTGCCGCCGCCGGAAATCCTTCGGAGGCAGGGGACCCCCTTGGCTTGCAGCTTGAGCCAATCGACTTCTCGATAAATATTTTGGCTTTTGCCACAAATATAGGAAGGTTTGTTGACGTAAAAGAGGACGATATCCTCTAAGCCCATCTCGATAAAGTTATCGAAAAGGTATTCTTCCAAGGCCAGATTGTGGGCCGGCCTATGATCCTTAGCAATCAAATAGTACATAAGAAAATTTTAGCAGAAAAAGGGGGTGAAAGGCAGCTGTTAGGATCTTGGCTTTTGGGGCTTTGGGTTGCCAGCTGCTTTTTCTGTTGGTTATAGCAGGGGGCTTTGGACTCGTGGTGATTTTGGCAAGATGGTAACTCTCAAATTGTTACTGTCTTTCTTTTTGGGCCAACTGGGCCCTTCTTAAGCCCGATTCCAACCTCCAAACAACCGAATATCGACCTAGGCAGACCTCCAGGCAACCTTCAGCCATCCTTAACCTCCTTTAAGCTCCTTATAACCTTGACGTATTTAAGAATCTAAGTGAAAATGTCTTAAGATTGCGAGGAAGCTTTATATGGTGAAAGCTTTTAAGCTTGTTGAGAAAGCTTTACATAGCACAATGTGCATAGCACAACGCACATAGAGCAAATGTATGAAAAAAGTGATGGGGTCTGCAAAAAGATATGCTTGATGATATGAATTGCGATATACGTGAAATTCAAGAAAAAATGATAGAAACCCTTTTTTATTTTCAAGATTTTTGTGAGAAACACGGCCTGGGCTTTACGCTTGCCGGAGGAACATGTCTCGGTGCGGTTAGACACCAGGGTATGATCCCCTGGGACGACGACATTGATGTCTTTATGCTCCGGGAAGATTACGAAAAATTGAATACCTTATGGGATAAGTTTGCAGACAAGTCCAGGTATTCATGTTTACGGTCAAATGACCGTTACAATATTCACCATGCCGCAACCGAAATTAGGGATAATGAGACAACATTTATCACGACTTATACCCAAGACTTGGATATGAACCAGGGGGTTATGATTGATGTAATTCCCCTAGACCATGTTGCTGCTTCTAAAATTGGGCGCTGGAAGCAGATTTTTTACGCCCTGATTTTTTCTTGCTATAACTTTCAACGCCTGCCCAAGCATAAGAGTGCTTTTACAAAAGAACTTACGCGGATTGCCCTTAGCCTAGTGAAATCCTTTGATAAAAGGTATAAAATCTGGAAGCATTGTGAAAATAAATTTATCGACCTGGGTAAGAAGAACAAGGGGCTAGTGGCTTCTTTCATAGAGGGACTGCGGATTATCCGCCAAACTTTTCCTGAAGAGTGGATCACGAATCCGAGCTATTTGGATTTTGAGGGTAGAAAAATGCCTGTGCCAAGGGATTACGACCAATGGCTAACCATGTCCTACGGTGACTATATGACGCCACCTCCTTCAGACGAAAGGGATTTACGCCACGACATTATTTTTGCCGATATGACGAGTAGTTATTTAAAGTATAAAGGCGTATATTATTGCACGGATCAAAAAAGGGATTAGTTATGTTTCAAAAGATAAAAAACGCATTTTCAACAAGGAAGGCGATGCAGGTGACGCCGCCAAGCGATATCGTGCATGAACTTAGTCCCACGGAAATGCAACAGTTACACCGGTGCTTTCTGGAAATTCTTAAGGATATCGATCGGGTGTGCACAAAACATAATATTTGCTATATGGCCGCCGGTGGTACAGCCTTGGGTTCAATCCGTCATCAGGGCTTTATACCCTGGGACGATGATGTTGATATCTTGATGCCCCATGAAGATTTAAAAAGGTTTATTGAAGTTTTTGAAGCCGAGTTGTCTGACAAATATGAGATGACAGCCCCCAATTCACCCTATCCCTTAGAGAGCATGATTTCGGCTGTCTATAAGAAAAACACCCTGAAGGCGAGTTTTTCTACCTACAAGACCCCCTTTCCCCAGGGTATCCACATCGATATTTTCCCCATTGAGAAAGTGCCTCAAAATCCGGTGATTCGCTTCTTCAAAGGAGTCAGTTCTATGATGCTGCAGTACATTGCAGTTTCCGCCTTGTTTTACAAGTATAGGAATCCGGAAAAAAAGACCCTTTTTTACCAGAGTCTTGCCGGAAAATTCAACTATAATCTAAGGTGTTTTGTAGGCTTCATGACCTCCTTTAGGTCTCCTGAAAAATGGGGTAATGCTTTTGATCGGTATGTGCAATGGCACCGCAATTCAGATTTGTGGGGGGTTCCTACGGATATGGGCCACTATTTTGGCCATATCATGCCTAAGACGGTTTATGTTCCAACTCGAAAAGGTCCCTTTGAAGATTTTGAAATCAACCTGCCTGCGGATCCGGATGCCTACTTGAAAAATCAATATGGGGATTATATGCGGATTCCGGATGAAGGGGAGCGGGAAAAACATTATTCGGTTGGTTTCAGTGTTGACCTTGAAAAGGATAGGGCAGAGGGTAAGCTTTTATGATTATGTCGGATGATCCCAAGCAAATAGATATTGTTGTTCCCTGGGTGGATGGTAGTGATCCGGATTGGTTGCACTTGAGAAGACAATATCAGCCCGGCAGTTTGTGTGACAACGATGAGTCGCGATACCGCGCCTCGGATACCTTTAAGTACTGGTTTAGGGCTATTGAAAAGAATGCTCCTTGGGTGCGTAAGGTGCATTTTTTAACTTTCGGCCACCTTCCAGCATGGCTCAATACAGGCCACCCTAAACTACATCTTGTGAACCATAGGGATTTTATTCCACAGGAATATTTGCCAACCTTCAGCTCCCATGTCATTGAAATGAATTTACACCATATCCCGGACCTGGCTTCCCAGTTTATTTATTTTAATGATGACGTCTTTCTCGTTAAGGAATCTCGGCCGGAGGATTTCTTTCGAGGGGGCCTGCCGACAGATGCTGCCATCTTGGGGATGATTAAAAACAACCATATCGAAAATTTTATGCCCTACATCATGCTTAATATGATGGCTGTCATCAATATGGAATTTGATAAGAAAAAAGTTTTAAAAGGCCATCTGGGCAAGTGGTTTAACCTAAAATACGGTAAGTTCCTTTTAAATAACCTCTATTTGATGCCTTTTTCCTCCTTCACCGGCTTTAGAAACTTTCATACGGCGACACCTTTTTTGAAAGAGACCTTTGATGAAGTCTGGTCGGTCATACCGGAGATCCTGGAAAGGGTCTGTGGCCACAAGTTCAGGTCAAAAGAAGATGTCAACCAGTATATC
>CAMYEY010000052.1 GCA_947254895.1 uncultured Clostridia bacterium | reverse complement strand
ACTCCTACCTCTGACGGAGGAGGAGCCCAACTGGAAACGATTCCTATCCCCCTAAGGCAAGAAGATCAGGCAGCTACTGCCGTACAAGTCCAGGCTGAGCCAGGGCCTACTGCCCAGCCATCTGAACCTGTAGATAAAAAGCCAGAGGAAATTTCGGCTGAAGATCAGCCTCAGCCAAATCAGTCTGAGGCTAGCGAATCCAATAAGTGGCCAGAGGTTTTGGACTATCTTTCCAGCAAACGCAGGATAGACCTCCGGATGCTACTATCCCCTGCTGTTATTAGCCACCAAGGCAAAGAGTGGCAGATTGGCTATACGGATAAGCTAAAGAGTCATTTTAAGGCGGTCAACGAACCCGAGAGTAAGCAGCTGATCAGAGATGGCTTAAGAAAGGTCTATGGCAATAATTCACTCGAAGTGGATGTCAGACTGATAAACGATGATAGTGATAAGATAAATAAAATCAATCCAGAGGAACCGGCCTGGATCCAAAAAGTCCGCAAGATGGCCAGTGACTTGGATCTTAATATAAGTATAGAGGAGGAATAAAATGGCTAGAAGACGCGGCGGATTTCATGGTGGTGGCGGTGCCCCTAACATGAACCAACTGATGCAACAAGCGCAAAAAATGCAAAAAGATTTGGAAAAAGCCCAAGAAGAGGCTGCCAACATTACAAGCAAAGCTAGTGTAGGCGGTGGTATGGTCGAAGTAGAAGTTGACAGCAATCACCAAATTACCAATCTTAAAATTGACCCGTCTGTAATTGATCCCGAGGATCCAGAAATGCTCCAAGATCTATTTATTGCAGCAGTTAACGAGGCTAATCGAACCCTAGATGAACAAGTTGAAGCTAGGATGTCCAAGGTGACAGGATCAGGTAATTTAGGGATGTTCGGCCTTTAAGATGTATCATTTTCCCAACTCAATTGCCAAACTCATTCAAGAGCTGGGTAAGCTTCCCGGAATCGGTTCAAAGACTGCCCAGCGCTTAGCTTTTCATATTCTTTCTCTGGATAAGCAGGAGGCAACAAACTTGGCCCAGGCTATCTTAGACGCCAAAAATGCCACCTGTCTCTGTTCGGAATGCCAAAACCTAACTGAATCGGATCCCTGTCCTATTTGCTCATCAAGCAAAAGAGATAAAAGCATAATTTGTGTTGTAGAGCAGCCAAGAGACGTTGCAGCCATGGAGCGGATGAACGAGTATAACGGCCTTTACCATGTTCTCCATGGGGCCATCTCCCCTATGGACAACGTTGGCCCGGAAGATATAACCTTGCGTGAACTTTTGGTTCGCTTACAAAGCCACCAAGAGATCAAAGAGATCGTTTTAGCCACCAATCCAACCATCAATGGGGAGGCAACTGCCGTATATCTGTCTCGGTTAATCAAACCCTCAGGTATTAAGGTGAGCCGGATTGCCTCCGGTCTGCCTATGGGCGGAGATCTCGAATATGCGGATGAGGTTACCTTAGCCAAGGCCTTTGAAGGCCGGAAAGAGCTATAAAATCTGCATAAAAATAACCCAAGGTGGATATTACCTACCTTGTGCTCTTGTTTCTTTTATCTAACTCATTTTATAAGTTTAATCTTCTACAAAAATATACTCGTCTTTGGTTACCAAACCAAGCTCATCTCGGGCAATTCGTTCGATAAACTCATCAGAACCATAGGAGTCTTTTAAATCCTTGATTCTCTGACCTTCTGCTTCCAATCTATCAAGCTTTTCTTGGAGGGCTTTTTCTTCAAGATTAAGTCTGTTAAATTCTCGATTTTGTCCTGCCAGCTCAGAAATGCAAACAGCAATCACCAAGACCAAAAGCAAGCTAAAAATAATCTTTTGAATAATCTGCCTGTTATTTGTTTTTTTTAATTGTCGCTCTTCTTGTGAGTAGGACAAATACTTGGATTTTGCCATTCCGGCCAGCCCTTCCGATCATTTTTATCCTCTACATCTTAACTTTTATTGTTAGATTTAGCAATAAATTTAGGCCTGTCTGACCTTATTTATGCCCATGTAAGCAGATAATCCGGCTTTTGTAACAATAATGTAACAACTAAGTCTCTGATAAGTCTTTTCAGGTCTTGTTTTCAGGTGCAGTCTGATCAAATAAGTTCATACATATCGGCTGCCTGGTCTTTTTTGACATGGTCTGCCAATTCTTTGACCCTAACCCGACTTTCCCGGTTACCAAAACTAATCGTTAGGACATCCCCTTCTTTCACCTGACTGGCCGCCTTAGCCGCACTACCGTTAATCTGAACCCTACCGGCCCCCGCCAGCTCATTCGCCACAGTCCGCCTTTTGACTAGCCTTGAAACTTTTAAGAACTTATCTAAACGCATATATTACCTTCCCTTCTTTAAAACTAGTATAACCACCTCATCAGCAATTAACAAAAACTGCCCACATAAAGGATGCCATCTAAATAAACCCCTATCGATAATACTAATTGTTCAAATTTCCCCTGCTTTTAACCCTGTTAACTTAATGCTAGAATAGGCCTAGTGTTTTGATATTCCATCTAGATCCGTGTTTTTAGGGCCATAAGGTCTCAGCAAGCAAGCCGATGAACTTGATCTAGATACGGATTAGCGAGGTAGCCATGTCGGAATTAATAGAACAGTGTAAAATTTTAAAGGTAATGAGCAGGACTTTGGCTCTGGCCTCAGCCAGGGATAAAAACCAGGCCCTAAGGCTCGCTAAAGAGAGCCTGGACCAGGCAAGGGCTAGCATTCTTGATGCCAATCAAAAAGATATTAGCAAGGCTAGACAGTCTGGCATGGCCGAGAGCCTCCTGGATCGTTTAGCCCTTAACCAGGCCAGAATAGATGGTATGCTCACAGCTATTGATGAACTTATAGCTTATCCAGACCCCATTTGGTCAGGCAATAAAACTTGGACCACAGAAGAATCCCTGGTGATTAGCAGGATTAATGTGCCCTTAGGGGTTATCGGTATTATTTACGAATCAAGGCCCAATGTCACCCTTGATGCCTTTGCCTTAGCCTTAAAAAGCGGTAACGCCATCATACTCAGAGGTAGTTCATCCGCCTATCACTCCAATCTGGCTATAGTAAAAGCTATCAAAGCAGGTTTGGCAAAAAGTCAAATCAGTCCGGATATGATCCAGCTGATCGAGGATCCTGACTATGGAGTAGTCGATAGGCTAATCAAACTAAACCAATATATTGACCTGATTATTCCTAGAGGTGGGGCTGGCCTAATCCAAAGCATCGTCCAAAATGCAACTGTACCCACCCTCCAGACAGGCACCGGAAACTGCCATATTTATGTTGACGAAACAGCAGACCTGGAAGATGCCTTAAACATTATTGATAACGCTAAAAAGCAAAGGCCTGGCACCTGTAATTCAGTTGAAACCGTCCTGGTCCACCAAACAATAGCCCAGAACTTTTTACCAAAATTGGCTCAAAAACTTGGCCCACAAGTGGAACTCAGGGCATGTCCCCTATCTCTTCACTATATCGAGGCCAAGCCGGCCAGTGAAGAAGATTGGTCTACAGAATACTTAGACTTAATTTTAGCTATAAAAGTTGTTTCCGGAGTAGACGAGGCCATCGACCATATTAACCGCTATGGAAGCCAACATTCCGAGGCAATATTGACACAAAACATAGAAAATTCAGACAAATTTCAAAGGCAAGTTGATGCAGCGGTTGTTTATGTTAATGCCTCTACCCGCTTTACTGATGGTGGGGTTTTCGGTTTTGGTGGAGAAATGGGTATTTCTAACCAAAAAATCCACGCTCGAGGCCCTGTCGGTGTCGACCAATTAGTCAGCTACAAGTACCTTGTCCATGGCCAAGGCCAGACAAGGCAATAATTTTAAGCAAAAACAAAAAGAAGGTTTAAATGATTTCAGATATTTTACAAAACAGCAAAAAAGTAGTTATAAAAATTGGTTCATCAACCATAGCCAATGATGACGGAACAGTTAACCATGACTTTTTAAAAAATTTCGCTGAAGGCATCAGTTTTCTTAAAAATCAGGGGATAATGCCCTTAGTCGTCAGCTCCGGCGCCATGGTTGCCGGTGTTTCTTTAATTGATAAATGGCAGAGGAAAAATGACCTTCACTATAAGCAAGCCTTATCGGCCATAGGTCAGGTCGAGCTGATGCGTTGTTATAGTGAGCAATTCTCCGCCTATGGTATCTTTGTAGCCCAGCTACTCCTAACTAAAGAGGATTTTATGGACGAAGAAAGGTCCCTTAATACCCGGAATACCCTCTTTACCCTCACGGACGAAGATGTCCTGCCGATCGTTAACGAAAATGATACGGTCAGCACAGACCAAATTAAAATCGGTGATAATGATACCCTGTCAGCCCGGGTGGCAAATTTATGGAACGCCTCCTGTCTCATTATTCTGAGTGATATCGATGGAGTTTTCACTAAAAATCCAAAGGATTTTAAGGATGCAAAGCTCATCAAGGAAATTAGAGATATCGACCGAGACCTGGCAAATGTACAGATAGGGTCAGCGAATAGTTTTGGCACAGGTGGTGTACCAACAAAAATCGAAGCAGCCAGGATGGTGAACCAATATGGTATTCCTATGATTTTAGCTAATGGCGGCAAAGCCGATATTCTAAAAAATCTCTATCAAGGCCAGGTTGAAGCCACGGTTTTTCAACCCAAGGAGAATTAAATGACTAAGACTACATCAGGTTTCTCTATTAAGGAAAAAATTGCTTTTATCGGGACCGGAAACATGGCCCAGGCAATTTTAATGGGTATCATTGACCGGATGCCAGACCTAAAAAAACAAATCTATATCAGTAACCGAACTCAGCAAAAAGCCATAGACTTGGCTGAGCGTTATGGCCTTAATTTTTGTCCGGACAATGTGAGTTTAGCTAAGACCGCCGACCTGATTTTTCTTGCTGTCAAACCTTTTATTTTACCCAGTGTTTTACAGGAGATCTCCCCTTACCTGACCCGAAAAAAAATCCTAGTCTCTATGGCTGCCGGTGTCAGCATAAGTGAAATTTCAGAACTTTTATCGGGAGAAAATAAAGTTATCAGAATCATGCCAAATCTTTGTGCCGGTGTTAGGGCTGGCATGACAAGCTTAACTGCTAATGAGCTCGTTACAGGAGAAGAAAAACAACTGGTCTGCAGCCTGCTTGAATCTTGTTCCTTAGTTGATGAGATTGCAGAAGACCTCATACCAGCTGCCACTATTGTCAGCGGTGCCAGTCCAGCCTACCTGGCCATGGCTGTTGAAGCGTTGGCAGACGGCATCGTCCGCCAAGGTTTGAGCCGGGATAAGGCCTATCTTTACCTGGCTCAAAGCTTGATTGGAACCGGTAAACTTATCCTAGATGCCAAGCTCCACCCTGCAGAGATTAAGGACAAGGTGTGCTCACCCAAGGGGGTCACCATTGAAGGGGTTGCCTTCCTAGAATCTGCTGGATTTAGAGATATCTTAATCGAGCTGGTTGACCGCTTAAGGTCAGATTAGTCAGCTGCAAGATATGGTCATACACGGCCTTATAACAATCTGTTTTGAATAAAATTATTCAGCCTGCTTAACCTGGTCCCAGAGGTCATTCAGCTCTTGGTAATTGAGATCTGTAATCTCTTGACCCAGGCCTCTAGCTTTATCTTCGACAGCCCTAAAGCGTCTCTGAAATTTTCCTGTTGCCTTATTGAGAGCAATTTCCGGATCAATCTTGAGGTGTCTTAGGTAGTTGACTAGGGCAAAAAGTAGGTCACCAGCCTCCAACTCAGCCTCAGGCGAATCAGGCCTGACCGCAAGTTCAGCCCTTAACTCAGAAAATTCTTCATCGATTTTATCAACAATTTGATCAAGATCTGATTCAGCCCAGTCAAAGCCTACTGCCGCTGCCCTTTTCTGTGCCTTGTAGGCCCTGCTTAAGGCCGGAAGGTTCTTTGGTATATCTTCAACGGAATCAGCCGCAGAAGCCTGATGCTTTTCGACTTTTTTATTAGCCTGCCAAGATTTGAGAGCTTCAGCCTCAGTTCCGGCATGGTCAGAGCCAAACACATGGGTATGGCGACGGATCAGCTTTTGTCCTAAGTTGTTAAGGACATCTTGGATTGTAAACTCACCTGCTTCCAGGGCAATCTGAGAATGAAGGAGGACCTGCAAGAGGTTATCGCCCAACTCATCCATGAGGCGGTCCGGTTCCCCGTCATCTATCGCCTCAATAGCCTCGTAGGCTTCTTCTATAAGATTAGACCTGAGACTTTGGTGGCTTTGCTTACGATCCCAAGGACAGCCCTGATCAGTACGCAAAAAAGCTATAATATCTAGAACTTCTTGCCAACTGTAAGTATCTTTCAGCTTGAAATCTGATGCCTGGAGCTCGACTTTATCGGCTCCTGTCCTTGTCTGTTGTTCCGACATTTAATTTGCTCTTTCTATCAGTTTTATTTCAAACTGAGAAAAATTTACCGGCTCATTAAATTGCTCAGGAAAAAATATGGTCTGCCGGTAACGGGAAAACTCCCTCGTATTCTTGGATAGCCAATTAAGACTTGGTAGCTGAAGGTTATGGCAAATTTTAACCAAAGCCCGGTCTAAACAGGTAGTCAAAGGTAGTCCTTCTTGCAATTCAACTGTCTCAACCGATAAACTCAAAACATCTTTACCGGCATAAATTCTACCCTCTAAACGCAAAAGCTACCTCCTAGTCAAGCAAGGCTATCTTTAATACCTGGTCTACTGTGTCAACGGGCCTGATTTTAAGCTTGCTTTTAACTGAATCCGGTATATCTTCAATATCTCTAATATTATCCTTAGGTATAAGGATCTCTGAAATCCTGGCCCTATTGGCAGCAACCGCCTTTTCCTTAAGTCCCCCTATTGGCAAAACCCGTCCCCTGAGTGAAATTTCACCTGTCATAGCCAGGTCATGTCTTACTTTTTTCCCGGTAATGGCCGAAGCCAGAGCCGTCGCTATAGTTATTCCGGCTGAAGGACCATCTTTTGGAACCGCTCCAGCAGGAACATGAATATGAATGTCATGTTTATTGATAAAGTCATCTGGCATCTTGAGCTGGTCTGACCGACTACGACAGTAAGACAGGGCCGCTTTGGCCGATTCCTTCATCACATCTCCCAGTTGCCCGGTCAGTTCTAGGTGACCGGTACCCGACAAAATATTGACCTCTATAGCCAAGGTGTCTCCACCGGCATAAGTCCAGGCCAGCCCTTTGGCAACCCCGACCAAGTCTTCCGTTTCCGCCTTATCGTAAACATACTTGACCTTGCCTAGGAGTTCTTCTACCCCGCTCTGTTTGAGTTTATAGGTTGATACTTGACCCTCTGCTACCTTAATAGCTACCCGGCGACATATTCCCGCCAGCTCTCGCTCAAGCTGCCGTACACCGGCTTCGGCTGTATACGAATTGATTAAGAGCCTGATAGCACCATCTGTCATGTGGAGCTGGTTTTTATCAAGTCCATTCGCCTTAAGCTGCTTAGGTAAAAGATAACGTTTTGCTATTTCCACCTTCTCAATCTCCGTGTAACCGGATAAATTAATCAGTTCCATCCTATCAAGAAGTGGCTCCGGTATATCTTCGGCAGAATTGGCAGTCGTAATAAAAAGGACATGTGAGAGGTCATAGGGGATCTCAACATAGTGGTCCCGGAAAGAATTATTCTGTTCCGGATCAAGAACCTCTAAAAGAGCAGATGAGGGATCACCCCGAAAATCATTGCCCAACTTATCAATCTCATCAAGCAAAAAGAGGGGGTTGTCTATATTAACATGGCTGATCCCTTGCATAATCCGGCCAGCCATAGCTCCTACATAAGTACGGCGGTGTCCCCTGATTTCCGACTCATCCCTAACGCCACCGAGAGACATCCTAATATAACGGCGACCCACAGCTTCAGCGATGGATTTAGCTATAGAAGTTTTACCTACCCCCGGCGGGCCTACCAGGCAAAGGATAGGTCCCTTAACTTGTTTAATACCCTGGTCTAGTTTTAGTTTTCGCACAGCCAGGTATTCGATGATTCTTTGCTTAACCTTATCCAGGCCATAGTGATCCCTGTTAAGGATTTTACGAGCCCTTGCCAGGTCAACGGACTCCTCATCCACTTTACCAAATGGTAAGTTAACAACCATTTCCAGCCAAGCCATCTGAACCGACGCTTCAGGAAAATTCGCCGGCATCTTAGAAACTCGGTTGATTTCCCTGGAAATTTTTTCTTTATATTCTTCCGGAATAGTGCTGGCTGCAAGTTTTTGTCTAAGCACTGCTAGGTCAGAATCATCGCCATCACTCTCTGCCAATTCATCCTCAATCAGCCGCATCTGCTCCCTAAGAAAATAATCCCTTTGTTGCTTATCAATCGACTGCTTAACCTTAGCATCAATTTCTTGGCTATATTTGACCAGCTGGAGTTCCTGGGTCAGGGTTAAAATAATCCTATCTAGGCGTTTTTCAAGGTCCTCTTCCTCAAGCAGGTATTGCTTCACCTTATGGTTAAAATTGACATTAACACTAACGAGATCGATCAAACGTGTAAAGCTATCTAGAGTCTTGGAAAAAGCAATAACATCCGGTGGAATATAGCCGGTTTCCAAACCATATTTTTCAAACAGGCTAAGAATTTTTTGACGTGCTGCTTCCAGTTGGATCTTATCCAGACCGGCCCCCTCAGCCTCTTCTGGTTGGCGAGGAAAATTTTCAAGCTCTGCCTGATAAAAGCCCGGATTTTTCCGATAAAAGCGGCCTATTTTAACCCGATAAAGACCCTCTGTCAAAACCTTATAATACGAATCCTTAACCTCTAAAATCTGTACGATTTCTGCAACCGTACCTACTCTATAAAGGTCAGAGGCCTTAGGTTCCTCCACATTGGCTTCTTTTTGAGTCACAAGCACCACTCGCCGTTTAGCCTTCATCGCTTCGTTGAGGGCAGCTATCGTGGTCATACGACCTGCGTCAAAGGCCAAGGTAAGCTTGGGATAAGCAACAATACCCCTGAGGGGGATTACCGGCAATTGAATTTTTTCACTGTTAGTATTCCGCTTTTTATCTGTTTTTGCTTCAGCCATCTATAGCTCCTAGCTGGTTATTTCATAATGTTATCCAGTTTATCGACCCGGCGGGCATGCCGACCTCCTTCAAATTCAGATTTAAGGTAATTGGCAAGTAACTCTTTGGCTAATTCCGGTCCGACTGTCCTAGCCCCTAAGGTCACAACATTTGCATTATTATGTTGTCTAGCCATTCTAGCTGAATAGCAATCGGAGAGCAAGGCGGCCCTGATCCCTTTTACCTTATTGGCAGCAATCGAAACACCAATGCCGGTTCCACAGATGACAACCCCTCTGGCATCAGGATCAGGTGAATTTAAAACGGCCTCAGCAACAGCTACAGCCTTATCCGGATAGTCACATGAGTCCCGGCAATCGGTACCCAAGTTTTCGACTTGGTAACCCTCTCCCTCGAGATACTCAATCAATTCAGTTTTGAGGTCAACTCCGCCATGGTCGGAGGCAATATAAATTTTCATATAAATTTTCCTTTCTTAACTTATCTATAATAAGCCTGTCTCTTATACACATCTCCGAGCCCACGAGACGTCCTGGATAATC
>CAMYEY010000051.1 GCA_947254895.1 uncultured Clostridia bacterium | reverse complement strand
GAGGGACTCGAACCCTCACGGTCTCCCACACGCCCCTCAAACGTGCGCGTCTGCCAGTTCCGCCATGGTTGCATTTTTTGCGGTCGTCCTATTATATTAGGCGAGTATGCCATTTGTCAAATATAGTTTTTGAATAGCCACAAGAGCCTTGTACACATTCGGTTAATGTAGTACACATGCTCTTGTGGCAAGTGCTTTCTTACTTGACCTCGTCCAACACAATTTGGTAAAGGTCAATATATTTCTTAGCTGATTCATCCCAAGAGAAGTCTTGGCTCATGGCTTGTCTGATTAATTGTTTCCACGAATCCGGATAATTATGGTAAACATCCAAAGCATCCTTGATTGCGAACAGGAACTCATGAGCATTTATATTTGCAAAAGAAAATCCCGTACCGGAACCATCGTACTTATTATAAGGCACAACGGTATCCTTAAGGCCACCCGTTTCTCGGACTACAGGCAGGCTACCGTAACGCATTGCGATCATCTGGCCAAGACCACAAGGCTCAAACATAGACGGCATAAGGAAAATATCAGCTGCTGCATACAGGCGCCGAGCCAAGCCTTCATCAAACATAATCATCGACCTTACCTTATTGGGATGATACCACTCCATATCCCGGAAGGAGTTCTCATAAAACTCATCGCCGGTACCCAAAATGATCAACTGTATGTTTTCCTGGAGAAGCTCCTCAGCTATATGCAGCAAGAGGTCCAATCCCTTTTGTGAAGTCAAGCGAGTTATCATGGCAAGAATGGGTATATCCTCATTTTGTTCAAGACCAATCTCTTCTTGTAGTGCCAATTTACAAGCCGCTTTTCCTTTTTTAAAGGTTCTGATGTTATAGTTTTTAGCCAACTGGATATCCGTACTGGGGTTATAGGAATCAACATCAATTCCATTCAATATACCAATAACCTTCCAGGCCTGAGCAGCCAAAAGGTTATTGAGACCTTCTCCGTAATAGTCCTGCATAATCTCATGAGCATAGGTTGGCGAAACTGTTGTCACCCGATTACTATAGAGAATACCGGCCTTCATAAAGTTTGGCACGCCATCTTTGAGAACAGCCTCCTCTGTCATATAGCGATCCTGTAATTCCATCAGATCTTGGATTCTCTCACGACCATGAATTCCTTGGAACTTAAGATTATGGATCGTATAAATGCACTGTACATTATTGTGGTAACCATGTGCCTTATAATGGGCCTCAAGCAAAACGGGAATCATACCACTTTGCCAATCATTTAGGTGCAGGATATCCGGTTCAAACTTCATCGGGTCTCCCAGAGCCTCCAAAACGGCTCTTTGGAAGAAGCTGAACCGCTCAATATCGAAGGAATAGTCCAAATAGAGGGATTCATGCCCAAAATAATATTCATTATCTATGAAGTATACCGGTACGCCATCGACTTCCATGTTGAAAAGACCGCTGTACATAGTACGCCAGCCTAACTTATTCATGGACCAGCGCATAAATTGCAGCTTATCCCCATATCGATCTTTAATTTGCTTATACAGAGGCATGATGACACGTGCATCTTGCCCTGCTTTACGTATGGCTTTCGGCAGAGCACCAACAACATCTCCCAAGCCACCGGACTTAGCCAGTGGCGACATTTCTGAAGTAACAAATAAAATGTTCACACAATTACTCCCTTTCCAATTACGACAGGATAATCCGGTGATCCGTGCAGACGGACCCCAGATCTAATGATCGAGTCCTTATCGATAATAACATTATTCAATTCTGCACCATCCATCACCTGGGTATCCTGCATGATGATACAATTTGTAACCTTGCAGTTTCTCCCAATGCCGACTCCCCTAAAGATTATACTCGAATCAACTTCTCCAGCTATATCACAACCATCAGAAATCAAGCTGTTCTTCGCAGAGTTGCCTTTGGAATAACGAGCCGGATCTTCATTTTTAACCTTAGTATAAATCTTACGATCACTCTTAAAGATCTTGCGTAAAATATCAGGATTGAGTAGCTTCATTGAGCAGGTATAATAGGAAGAAAGTGAATTAATTCGCATAACCAAATCTTCATATTTGAATCCCCTGATCTTATAGTCCTTAAACTTACGCAAAAGGTATTCAACAGAAAATTGAGTGCCCCCTCTAGCAATCTCTTGAGATAAAATATCCAGCAAAAGGTCTTTTTGGATGATGACGATGCCAAGTGACGAGTGCTTTGATGGCGGTCTTTTTGCATCTACTAAAAAGTCAGATAAGATACCATCTTTAAAATCCAAGCAAATCGAAGGTGCTCCATACTTATCCCCATCATCATTATACATAACAGTCATATCGGCATCGCTTTCTGTATGTGCTTTAATAAACTCAGTGAAATACAGATTGCCGACAACATTGCCTTCTGTCACAACAACATAACGCTGTATGGAGTGTTTTAAGAAGTCGTAAAGTCCGTTCAGATCTTGAGGATTAGGAGACCTGAAAAAGTCCGAGCTGATATAAGGAGGTATGATTCTAAGCCCTTGTTGCAGGCGGTCTAAATCCCAATAAGAACCCGTCCCAATGTGGTCCATCAAAGAATTGTACTTAGTCTCAGCCAGTATCCCAATATTCTTTATTCCGGAATTAACCATGCTGGATAACATAATGTCGATCAGGCGATACCTGCCACCGTAAGGAACTGCAGCCAGAGCCCTTTCCTCCATCAATTCACCCAAATTAACTCTGTGGTTATAAGCTAGGATAATTCCCATTACATCTAATAACATAGCGACCTCCTTTTAAATAATGCCCAGGGTTGTTGAGTTCAGCACAACATCACTCTTCTCGCTTTCAGCAACAGGGAAGATCATAGAGTTAGCAGCGATTCGTAGATTACCGGCAATAGTCAATCCGGAACCAAAGACCGTAATCCCCTCCGAACAATATTTATGGTTAACATAGTCCTCGATGCCATCTTTAACAAAGGATCCCACCTCACAATTTTCACCAATTGTCGTTGCTATTCCAACGATCGTCTTCTCAATTCTACAGCCTTTTTTAACGATAGAACCCGGCATTAGAATAGAGTCAACAACCTCTGCCCCCTCTTCGACTATAGCCCCGGAAGATATAACTGAGTGCTTAACAGTTCCGTAGATTTCAACCCCATCTGTCAACAAGCTATTGCTGATCCTTGCGTCTGCACTTACATAATGGGAGGGCTGTAAGGTATTTTTACAGTAAATCCTCCAAAGAGGGTCAGATAGATTAACTTCACGAGGCTGGTCAAGCAAATCCATATTGGACTCCCATAGCGAGAAAATGGTACCAACGTCTTTCCAGTAGCCCTCAAAAGTGTAGGCTAAAAGTTTTTCCTTATCCGCCAGCATATTTGGAATAATATTTTGACCGAAATCATGCTTACTGTCTGGCGAATGCTCATCGGCTATCAGGTATTTTCTGAGCTTTTTCCAAGTGAAAATATAGACTCCCATTGAGGCCAAATTACTTTTTGGCTCAGCCGGTTTTTCCTCAAATTCAGTTATCTGCATACTTTCATCTGTGTTCATAATGCCAAAACGTGAAGCCTCATTCCAAGGAACTTCGCGGACAGCAATCGTCCCTGCGGCCTCAGCTTTGATATGAGCCCTGAGCATTTCTCGATAATCCATCTTGTAAATATGGTCACCTGACAAGACAAGAACATAATCAGGCTTGAAATTATCAATGAAGTTGATGTTTTGGTAGATGGCGTTAGCAGTTCCCTTAAACCAGTCGCTACCAGCCATACTCTGATAAGGGGACAAGATAGACAAACCACCGCTATTACGGTCCAGATCCCAAGAATAACCGTTACCAACATAAGAATTGAGCTCTAAGGGAGAATATTGTGTTAAGACCCCCACAGTCTCGATGCCAGAGTTGGTACAGTTGCTCAGAGCAAAGTCAATTATCCTATATTTGCCGCCATATGGAACCGCAGGCTTGGCAATATGTTCTGTCAAAACACCCAATCTCGATCCTTGACCTCCGGCCAAAATCATGGCCACCATTTCTTGTTTTGGCATATAACACCTCTCTTATCCATTAATATGTTTGTCTTCTTTCCTCCACCTAAAGTACATTGCACAGAGTGGAGGGATGGTTAAGTCCAACTTGATAACAGTTTCTTTTCTAGTCTGCCTGTGAGTCGCTATCACACCTCCCGATTCAGTCTGATCTTGTGTTGCTTCAAAGACAACATCCTCTTTTGTATCATGAGTGGTCCTACCCTGACCCTCAAGCTGATCTCCGGGAATTGCCTGCTCATACACCTCATTACGCGTTGTGTATAGCTTTTGATCCCCAAAGCCGGTCAGGTAGTCACTACCCCCAAAGCGGCTTTCATCTGAATTAAGCACCAGCTCAAACTCTCCGGCAACCGGCATAGTAAATGTATATTCCGGTAAAACTCCGGGTGTCATATTAAGGACAACAAAGATCGCCTCATCTTTGGCTTGGTTGAATCGCATAAAGGCAAAGACGGAATTTTCCGTATCATCAGTTTGAACCCAATTGAATCCGTCCCAATTGTCATCGTTTTCCCATAGGGCCGGCGTATCCAAATAAAAATGGTTCAAAGTCTTAACAAAATATTGGACCTGGCTGTGTGCCGGATACTCGAGTAAGAACCACTCCAGTTCTTCATAATAGCGCCACTCAGTAAAGGGGGCTAACTCATTACCCATGAAATTAAGTTTTGCCCCGGGATGGGCGATTTGGTAAGCATACAGGGTTCTGAGATTTGCAAACTTGCGCCAGTAGTCGCCCGGCATCCTACCTAGTAAAGTCCCTTTGCCATGCACAACTTCATCGTGTGAAAAGGGTAAAATATACCTTTCTGAAAATGCATACATCATGGAAAAGGTAAAGGCATTTTGGTGGTAACCCCTGAGATAGTGGTCAAGAGAATTATAAAAAAGCGTGTCATTCATCCAACCCATGTTCCACTTATGGGTAAAGCCTAGACCACCTCTATCAACGCCAGCGGTAATCAAGGGAAAAGATGTGGACTCCTCTGCCATAATAACTGCACCGGGGAAGTTCTCTCTAATCATTTGGTTAAGCTCGTGAAAGAATGAGATAGCTTCAAGATTTTCATTGCCGCCATGGATGTTAGGCAAATACTCATCTCGGCCATAGTCACGATAAAGCATAGAGGAAACTGCATCGACTCTAAGACCGTCAAAGTGGAACTCAGATAACCAGTAATGAGCATTAGAGATGAGGAACGACCGGACTTCGGCCTTACTATAGTCAAAGACCAAGGTACCCCAATCATCATGCTCACCTAAGCGAGGGTCAGAATATTCATATAAGGGAGTTCCATCAAACCGGGCCAAACCAAACTCATCACGAGGAAAATGTGCCGGAACCCAATCTAAGAAAACATGAATGCCTTTATTGTGCATATGATCGACAAAAAACTTAAGGTCAGCCGGTGTGCCATAACGGCTAGTTACAGCGTAATAACCGGATACCTGATAGCCCCAAGAGGCATCTAGAGGGTACTCAGAGAGTGGCATCAACTCTATAGCAGTATAGCCCATCTCTAAAACATAGTCAGCAAGCTGAGGGGCAATATCCCTATAGTTATAAACTGCCCCATCCTCATAGCGCCGCCAGGATCCAAGGTGAACTTCATAGATGTTAAGCGGCTTTAGTTCATAGGCATCAAGCCTATTTTCCATATATTCGGCATCAGTCCAACTATAGTCATCAGGATCATACAGCTTGGAGGCTGTGTTCGGCCTAGTTTCGGCATGTCTGGCATAAGGATCTGCCTTGAGCACCCAATTATTATCAGGCTTCAAGATACCGTATTTATAAGGCTCCCACTGTTGAAGTCCCGGGATAAAACCGATCCAGATGCCCGTTTCACCATAGGGCTCAAGATTATTGACATCCTCACGCCAACCATTAAAATTTCCTAGCACAGAAACTTTACGTGCATGGGGAGCCCAGACCGCGAAACGATACCCAGCTTCTCCTTGTGGACTGATCTCAGGTCTTGAGCCCAAAAAATTGTAGCTCATATAGTTTTTTCCAGTGTTGAAAAGATACGCTTGGTCCATTTGTGCAATCTCCTTATATAACCTGTCTATAATTATACCGTTTTTGTTTAAATAGACAAGTTTAAATATAAAGAGATTTTTACAACTATAATTCAGCTATGGTAACGCCGGATTCACCCTCACCTGGACCCGCCAGACGGTATTCCTTGACCCGTCGATCCATTTTTAAAAAATCTTGAACAGCTTGGCGGAGAGCCCCTGTCCCCTTTCCGTGCACTATTCTGACACTTGCTGCATTGGACAGAACCGCATCATCCAAATAATCATCCAGGGCAGTCAGTGCTTCTGCAACCGTCAGTCCCAACAGCTTAATTTCCGGTCTAAAACTCCCGGTTTTTCGACTAACAATCTGCCTCATCCCATCCCCGGTTATCTTCTTGTTCTGATGTTTTGTTTGTTCTTTTCCCGTCTTCAGCTCCACCGGTTCAAGACTGGATAGGGGGACATTAACCGTCATCACGCCAGACTTTAGGATGGCTTCTTTGTTGGAAAGAATTTCAACTACCTGTCCGGTCAAGCCATATAAATTGGAATAGTAGCTCTTTCCTATGTTAATCTGGTCCGGTTTCAAGGCTTTGCCTTCTCTGTGCTTTTTTTGACCTTGCCTGATTTGGTGGCTCAATTTATGATTTTTTTCAGCTAAGATCCTTTCGGCATTTTTTGCTTGTTTTTGCAGGTCCTGCCAATCCGACCCTAGCTGGGCCTTTTTGATATTTTGGCGAATATCCTCTAACATTTCCTCAACCTCTGCCTGAGCCCTAGTGATAACACTTTGGGCTTCTTGTTGGGCAGTGCTGATCAGCCGCTGCTTTTCCTGTTGAAGTTTTGCCTTTTCCTTACCTAATTGCTCTTTTTGAACCTGCTCTTCCCTGGCTAAAACCTTCAGCTCATCTTCTAATCGCCTAGCCTCCTGATGTGATTTTTCGATAGCTGCAACTAATTCTTCAAAGCGGGTATTTTCATCGGAAACCAGCTCTTTTGCTGCCTCAATGATCGTCCTGGGCAGGCCTAGTTTTTCAGATATTTTAAAGGCGTTACTGACACCGGGTACCCCGATCAAAAGTCGGTAACTCGGTTGAAGGTTTTCTTCATCAAACTCACAACACGCATTGTTAACCCCATCTGTATTTAAGGCGTAACCCTTGAGTTCACGGTAGTGAGTTGTTGCTACTGTGTGGCACCCCTTATTTCTCAGGGCATCCAATATTGATATAGCTAGGGCCGCTCCCTCCGAGGGATCCGTGCCCGCACCCAATTCATCCGTTAAAACGAGGCTTCTGGGGCCAGCTTGATCTAAAATTTGGATAATCTGTTTGAGGTGTGAAGAGAAGGTCGAGAGATTTTGCTCAATACTTTGCTCATCTCCAATATCCGCTAAAATTTGGCTAAAGACCGATACCTCAGAGTTTTCGGCAGCTGGGATATGTAGGCCGGCCATAGCCATAAGTGTTAAAAGGCCACAAGTTTTTAAGGTAACGGTTTTCCCCCCTGTATTGGGTCCCGTTATGACAAGCGTGTTAAAACTGGTACCAAGTTCAAAATAGATAGGTACAACCTGCTTGTCAGGAATCAAAGGGTGGCGTGCCTCTCTTAAAATAATCCTACCCTCGGCATTAAGCTTAGGACTAGTACCCCTCATCTTCAAAGACAAAAGGGCTTTCGCCTGGGATAAGTCTAGTTCAGCTAAAACCTCCGCATCATATCTAAGATAAGCGGCTATTTCTGCTACCCGGGCAGACAAGTCCCGTAGTATTCGGTAGACTTCTGCGGTTTCTTTAGCTTCTTCCTCCTTGATCCTGTTGTTTAGCTCAACCACAGCTAGGGGTTCGATAAAGAGGGTTGCTCCAGAGCCGGATGTATCATGGACCAGGCCGGGTATTTGGGGGCGGCATTCCGATTTAACGGGGAGGACATAGCGGTCGTTACGAATTGTCACTATCCCTTCTTGTAGAGCCTGGCCATGGCTGGAAATAATACGATTAAGCTGATTTTTGATCTGCTCTTGGGAATTTTTAATAGCCCGCCTGATTCTGAACAGATCATCAGAAGCCCGATCGTACATTTCATCATCTCCAGCTACACATTCCCTTAACCGCTTCAAAAGATTAGGTAGGTCTTCCAGATAATTAACCCGATCATAGAAAGCATGGTTATGCTCAGACTCCTCAACCTGTTTTTTCACTGCAGCCACCACCTGTAGGAAGTGGATAACTTTATTGAGGTCTCTTAGATCTAAAACCGCCTCGTTTTCAGCATGGGTTAGAATAGGGCGTATTTCTTCCAAGCCACTCAGGGGCAGTACCGATTCAGCTAAAACATAGCTCAAAAAATCGTCTGTCTCTGCCAGTCTTGATTCTACCTCAGCAAGTTCAGTGGAGGGCAAGAGTTCCAAGCAAAGCTTACGCCCTGCTTGAGTCATAGCATGTCCAGCCAATTGCTGAATAATCTTGTCATACTCCAGAATGTTTAAGCTGTGATTTTGGCTCATTTTAACCTTTGTCGCTTTGCCAATTATAATCGGCAAAACGTTACCCTCATATCTTCCTTTCTTCTTTTAACCCAACCGTAATCCGGCCTAGATGGATAGTATCTTGGCCTGCTGAAATTCTACTTCATCTATGGTTTTTTTCATCTTACTACTCTCAATCAGGTCACGGTCTAAAACTTGTCCATTCTGGTAAACGATAGCTCTACTGCCACTTAGGGCATGCATGCATTCAACCGCCTTGATCCCCATCATGGAAGCCATATAGCGGTCGAGATAGGTCGGCGTACCGCCTCTTTGCAGGTAGCCTAAAACAGTAGCCCTGGCTTCTATTTGGGTCTCTTTTTCGATATAGGCGGCAATTTCGATTGAATTATCCGGAGCACCTTCAGCAACAATTACTATGTAGTGGTGTTTCCCCCGATTTCTAGCCGATAAAATCTTACCTAATATATCTTTTTCTCGGTTGACTGGGTGTTCAGGAATTAAAATAATTTCAGCGCCGGTAGCTATGCCGACGTGGAGGGCTAAGTAGCCGGCCTCCCGCCCCATCACCTCAATTACAGAGCAGCGCTCGTGGGATGATGCTGTGTCACGCAATTTGTCTACCGCTTCTATGGCCGTATTGAGAGCCGTATCAAAACCTATCGTATAATCTGTGCATCCAACATCATTATCAATGGTAGCAGGTATGAACATGGTTGTTACTCCAGCTTCTGCTAAAGCGATAGCCCCCTTCATCGTACCGTCACCACCACAACAAACTAGGCCATCTAGGTCAAAAACCTGAGTCATTTTGACAGCTTGTGCCAGTCCTGCCTCCGTCATAAACTCTTCACTTCTAGCCGTGTTAAGAAAAGTGCCGCCTTGCTGCAATTTTTCTGACACAGACCTGGCATTGAGCTCTATAAATTCCCCCTTACATAGACCGTGGTAGCCTCGCCTAATCCCCATGACCTGGAGTCCCGAATTAATACCCGACCTTGTAACTGCCCGAATCACTCCATTCATACCAGGAGCATCACCACCACTAGTCCTGTCTCTTATACACATCTGACGCTGCCGACGATTCGCCACCGGTGTAGA
>CAMYEY010000050.1 GCA_947254895.1 uncultured Clostridia bacterium | reverse complement strand
CATCGGAGAAAGTCCCGGCTCCTCCCTCACCAAATTGAACATTAGACTCAGGATTCAGTGGACCTCCACACCAAAAAGCATTCACCTCTTCCTGTCGCCGATCAACCTCATGTCCTCTTTCGAGGACGACCGGCTTATAGCCCAACTGAGCTAAGAGAAGGGCTGAAAAAATGCCACAAGGGCCAAAACCGACTACAACAATCCTACTAGACCGGTCCAAAGTGGCTTCCGGCAGCTGGTAACTGTTATCCGTAGCAGCCGGCAGGTTAAGCTCTTTTTCCGAAGCAAAATCAACCGTATAGACCTTTTTTATGGCTTGCTTCTTGCGGCAATCCAAGGATTCCCTGACAACCTTACAAGCCAAAACATCTGACTTTTTGATTCCTAGTTTTCGAGCTATCTTCTCAGGAATGAGTGCTTGATCCTCATCCACAGCCAATTTGACTTCTCGGATCTGATAATTTTTCATTTACAGCCTTTCTCCCCTAGCGGTCTTGCAATCTCAGCATTTTATTATGGCAGTTTTCCGCTCGGAGTAAAAGTCGGATGAAAAAGGAGGACTTTGTAATTAGAGGTACAATTAGTGAAATATATCCCTCAACACATATTTAATTGATTGTGCCCTGCATTACCCATATAATTACATTTACGCAAGCAAAATACCTTATAAACTTATCGAAAGATGAATACTCGCTTAGCAGTAACAACTTAGTTAAGATTTTATATGTATGTTGCCAGCACCCCTGAACAAATATGAAGAGGAGAAAATGTATGAATACTCAACAAAACAATCCATCAAATCCATATCAACAGTACCCTAATCCAGGTCAACGCCACCAGCAAAAAAAGAAAGTTAAATGGTGGCTTTGGATTATCATAGTAGTTGTAGTGCTAGGGATAGTAGGAGTTATTTTAGGAGAAGAAGATAAGAAAAATACTGAAAAGGTAGAAGATACCACTAAAATTTCAGAATCTATCCAGACCCCAGCAACAACATCTGCTTTGATCCCTACTGAAGTAAAGATAAAGTCTGAAGATAATACAAAGGCAGAGACTGAAGATAATAACAGCAACTTAATTGAGATAGGAAAATCAATTACCTTAGGAAAATATGAAGTCACCATTAAAGATTTTTCTATTACAGAAAGTTATGATGGTAAACCATGTTTAAAAATTGTTTATGACTGGGCGAATAATAGTGACAAAGCTGTAGCCCCCTTTGTAACAGTATCATTCAAGGGATTTCAAAATGGAGTTGAAACAGATAGTCTCATGTTAATGGCAAAGGATGTTGATCTGGGAATTAGTCAAAAAGAAGTAAAACCGGGTGCTACTATATCTGATGTCGAATACGCAATAGGTATTGAAGATATGAACCAGCCTTTGGAGATTGAATTATATGAGTCCTTCTCTTTGAGGAATAACAAGTATATTTACACCATTGATGACCTAAACAATTTAGAGTAATCCAACACTAGTATTTCCCCATGTTGGCACACTATCCATTTGTCGAGGAAATGAAGCCCTGAAATGTTAAATTTTGGGGCTTTATCTTGTAAATATAAGCATCGTAAGGTCTAAATGTACTCCAGTTACATATCAGCATGGCTACGGACTACCGGACTACTTAATACCTAAAACTGCTGGTAGGAAAGTTAAGATGGTAATCCTTGAGGGAGTTACCATCTTGCTAGAAGTGTCACAGCAGGCCCTGTTCAGGCAGGAAAGCAAAGATGGTAATAATTTTCGAGTTACCATCTTGCTAGAAGCACCACAGCAGCTCCTGTTCTGGTAGGAAAACAAAGATGGTAACAATTTTCAAGTTACCATCTTGCTAGAAGCACCACCACAAGCTTCATCCTTACCATCTTGCCTAAATCGCCAAGACAAACAATCCTTCCCAAAAAAGATACAAGCTCAAAACCAAAGCACATGATCCTTAGGTGACCTGTCAATTGTTTTAGAAACTATTTGGGGTTAAAATTAGGCAGAGTTATTGATCCGATCATGGAGGAAGATAATATGAAGAAAAGCCTTTTAGCTATCCTGTTAAGTTGCACCTTACTTTTCAGCTTGACAGCCTGTCTAGGGTCCCAAAAAGGTACCAAGCAGGATACATCAGATAATAAGCAAACAAATCCAGCTGTTACTGCTGAGAGCGAGACAGACGAGTCTTTAGATAATAAAACCGAACCAAGCAAGGCAGAAGATAAGCAAGCAAAGCTTCAAACTCCTGCTAAACTCCTTGCCCTCAAGGGACCAACCGCTATGGGGCTGGCTAAATATAAGGCAGACCTGGATAAAAGCCAGGATCCAGCCGACCTCACTTATGAGATCGTTACTATGCCGGACCAAGTGGCAACCGGCTTGATCAAGGGTGAAGTTGATTTAGCCTGTGTACCAGCTAATCTGGCTGCCACCGTCTACAATAAGAGCCAAGGTAAGGTTCAAGTTGCCGCTATAAATGTTCTAAATGTCCTGTATTTGGCTGGTAATAATACAGATCTTAAATCTCTGACTGACTTAAAGGGAAAAACCCTCTATACAACCGGTCAGGGTGCGACCCCGGAAGCCATCCTCACCAGTCTTTTTGAAAAGGCCGGTCTGGTTGTAGGTCAAGACATAGAGGTTCAGTATTTTCCAGAAGCCAGCGAGGTGGCAGCTAAACTTCAGGCTGAGGACGGAGCCATCGCCCTCCTTCCCCAACCCTTTTTAACGGCAGCTAGTCTGAAAAATGATCAGATCAAAAGTCTTTTCAGCATGGCCGATTTGTGGGCTGAATACATGGGGCAAGATAAGTCGATTGTGACCGGTGTCTTGCTTGTCCAAAAAGACTTTGCCCAAGAAAATGAAGCCTGGCTCAAACAATTTCTCGATGCCTACCAGACCTCAGTCCAATGGGTAAAGGCTAATCCTCAGGAAGCCGGTGAGCTGATTGAACAGCAAGGGATTATCGGTGCCCCTGTTGCCACCAAAGCTATACCTCATTGTGGACTTAGTTTGGTTAGAGGTCAGGATATGGTAGATAGACTTAATCCTTACCTCCAAACCTTAGCAGAGGTCAATCCCGCTTTGTTGGGCGGATCTGTACCCGATCAAGCCTTCTACTACCTGGGTAATGAACCTAGTAAATAAAAAGGGGTAAATATTTTTGAATAAGGCTAATTATTATCAGAAAAGGCAAGCCGGTTCCAGTAAAAATATAGTCTGGCCCAGCTTGCTCCTTTTTATATTTATCTGGCAGCTAGCCAGCTTGCTAGTTGCAAATCAGGTCTTGCTCCCCGGACCCATCGAAGTCATCCAAACCCTGGTCAGCCTTCTTCCGGACGTAAACTACCGCTTATCGGTCCTCAATTCACTTTTGAAGATTTGCCTGGGACTTGTCCTTGGCGGACTTGTTGGTATTACTCTGGGCCACCTGGCCTATTTTTTTCCTAAAAGCCAGGTCTTTTTTAACCCTCTCATCTTTATCTTTAAAACTGCTCCTCTGGCTGCCCTTACAATCATCCTGATGATTTGGTTAAAACCTTCTGCCCTCCCCCTGGTCCTAATCGTGATGGCAGTAACTCCACCCCTTTACTATACCAGCAAGTCCGCCCTTGCTTTAGCGCCGGAAAAGCTCTTGGAGATGGCCTATATCTATCGTTTTTCACCCTGGTCAACCTACCGCTATATCTACCTGCCCGGCCTAGTCAAAGAGCTGGCAGCAAGTATCAGTTACAGCTCTGGCTTGGCCTTTAAAGCTGGCATTACCGGTGAGATTATGGCCCAGCCCCTCCTCAGTATTGGGAGCAAGCTTTATGCGGCAAAAATCCAACTGAATACAAACCAAGTCTTAGCCCACCTTAGCCTCCTAATCATCCTCTCTTACTGTCTAAACCACCTCCTCCAGCTTATCTTGAGATCTTTGAGCCAAGAAAGTCACCAAGGTCAACCGGAAACTAGACCGAGTCTCCGAGACCAAGAGGAGAAACCCAGGTCTTTGGAGGACCAAGTACAAGCCTATGAGACTAGGGCCGAACCCACCAATGAGCTAGATGGCATAAAAACTATGAATTACCTGGACTCTCCTCCTTGTATTTCTATCGAAAACATGACAAAAACTTACGGCCATAAAAAAATCATCGATCACTTTTCTTGCCAGATAAGGCAAGGACTCATAACTGCTATAACCGGCCCTTCCGGCCAAGGCAAAACTAGCTTTTTTCGCATTCTTACCGGTCTTGAAGAAGCGGATACAGGCAAAATTAATACGGACACGGAATACCGCTGGTCCTATGCCTTTCAGGATATCAGGCTTTTAGAAAATTTAAGTCTTCTGGAAAATCTGAGTCTAGTCGGCCTGAGCAAGGGACCATATGATAAGAAGTCTCCCGGAGAAAAACAGAACAAGGCTGATTTTGTTGCCGAATGGCTCCCCTGGATCAAGGCTCTCGGCTTGGACCCCGAACAAAAGATTAAATTTTATTCCGGTGGCATGAAGCAAAAGGCCTCCTTGATTAGGGCTCTAGTTGCCCCATCTGATATCGTCATTTTAGATGAAGTTTTTCGAGAGCTAGACCAAGAATCAGAAAGCTTGCTACTAGAACTTTTAGTTCAAAAGAAAGGGACAAGAACTGTCCTCCTGGCCAGCCACCGCCAAGATTTAATTAAAAGATTAGCGGACCAAGTCATCCCTTTAAAATAAACACCTCGCGTCCATGGTTGGCAGCGAGGTGCTAAAGAAGTTAATAAGCTATTGAAATGAGCCTTAATCAATCCCGCGGCCGTAAGACAAAGTGGGTGTGAAGCAGCTTTTGGGCCTTTTCGCCATAGGGCTCACCCAGGAAATCCTGGTAAAGGCGGACCACGCTGGGATTTTTATGTGATTGCCGAATCGGTTTATCCTTGTCGATAGCGTAAACGGCTTGCATCCTCTGCTGGAGGACATCTGAATTTTCATGGATGAAGGGCTGGCCACCGCCGGCAATACAGCCTCCGGGGCAAGCCATGATTTCAATTACATGGTAGTCCTTTTCCTTATTGCGAACTCGCTCCAGGAGGGTCCTGGCGTTACCGAGCCCACTAGCCTTAGCCACATTGACAGTTTGGTCACCAATCTTGATGCTGGCCTCCTGGATACCGTCAAGACCTCTGACAGCTGTAAAATCGAGTTTCTTTAATTCCTCACCGGTTAAAATTTCATAAGCGGTCCTCAGGGTGGCTTCTAAGACGCCACCGGCAGTTCCAAAAATCATACCGGCACCGCTAGATTCTCCCATAAAGTCATCAAAATCAGAATCTTCCAGGCCGGTAAAGTCTTGGGAACTCTCTTTGATCATGTAGCTCAGCTCTCTTGTTGTAATGACATAATCAACATCACTACGTCCTTCATTTGCTAGTTCAGGCCTTGCAGACTCATACTTTTTAGCCAGGCAGGGCATGACAGATACAACAACCAATTTGTCGGGATCGATACCCAGTCGTTCAGCTAAATAGCTTTTGGCCAAGGATCCGAACATTTCATGAGGAGACTTACAACTGGAAGGGATATCCAGCATATCGCCAAAATTATGTTCAATAAATTTTACCCAGCTGGGACAGCAAGAAGTCAGAATAGGCATTACACCCCCCTCTTTAAAGCGGTGAACAAACTCGTTGGCCTCCTCGACGATGGTCACGTCAGCGGCAAAGTTGGTATCGTAGACATAATCGAAACCCAGAGACTTGAGGGCTGTCACCATCTTACCGGTGACATCCGTACCGGCCTCCATCCCAAAGGCTTCGCCCAAGGCTACCCGGACTGCCGGTGCCGTTTGGACAACGACCGTTTTATCAGGGTCAGCCAAGGCATCCCAAACCTCTGTATTTTGAGGAACCCCGCTCAGGGCACCTGTCGGACAGACCGAAACACACTGACCACAAAAAGTACAGCTCGTACCGGTCATAGGAAGGTCAAAGAGGGTTCCCACTACAGTATTAAAGCCCCGACCGACTGTCGCCAAAGCACCGACCGTTTGGATCTCGTTACATACGGTTTCACAGCGCTTACAGAGGACACACTTATTCATATCCCTAACCAGAGAAAGGGAACTGGCATCAACCTTACAGACATTATGTTGGCCGGGATAACGAATTTCTCGGATATTATTTTCGGCCGCCAAGGTCTGTAACTCACAATGGCCATTTTTAAAGCAAACCAGGCAGTCTGTCGGGTGGTCGGAAAGGAGCAATTCGATCATCATTTTTCTTGTCTTAACCACCTTGGGGGTATCTGTCCGTACCCTGAGTCCATCCCAGACAGCGACCGAACAGGCCGGCAACATCTTGTCCCGACCTTCTTGTTCAACCATGCAGACCCGGCAGGAAGCATTCTGGTTGCTGATATCCATGGCATGAGAATGTAGGTCCATGTGGCAGAGGGTGGGTATTGTAATACCAACCTCTTTTGCAGCATTCAGGATGGTTGTCCCTTCCGGAACTGTAACTTCGCGATCATTTATATATAGAGTAACCATTTTCTTCTCCTATTACTTGTTATAGCTGATTTGCCGGAGCTCCTGTGAAAGCCCAAAATTCCAAACAAAGCAAATCAAACCGGATCCTAGACCAAGGCAATGGCGTGGACCGGGCACTTTTCAAAGCACACACCACAGCGGATACAGGCTGATTGGTCGATATGGTGCTTGGTCTTACGCTCACCGGTAATACACTGGACAGGGCAATTGATCTTGCAGAGGCCGCAGCCGATACACTTATCTTCAACCTCATAGGCCGTCAAGGCCTTACAAGCTGCAGCCGGACACCGCTTCTGCTCGATGTGGGCGAGGTACTCATCTTTAAAGTATTTAAGGGTCGACAAAACCGGATTACAGGCCGCTTGACCTAAACCACAGAGGGAGGTATCTCGAATAACCATACAGAGGTCCTCAAGATATTTGAGATCCTTGACCTGGCCCTCACCTTTAACAAAGCGCTCCAGCATTTCCAGGACACGTTTATTGCCGATCCGGCAGGGGGTACACTTTCCACAGGACTCCTCGACTGTAAATTCCATAAAAAAGCGGGCTATGTCCACCATGCAGTCATCTTCATCCATGATGACCATGCCACCCGACCCCATGATCGACCCGATGGCTTCCAGAGATTCAAAGTCAACGTTAGTTTTCCCAACCAGGTCAGCCGGTATGCAGCCACCCGAAGGACCACCTGTTTGAACCGCTTTGAGGGTCTTACCATCTTTTAGGCCGCCTGAAATATCATAAATAATTTCATTCAGGCTGGTCCCCATAGGTACCTCAACTAGGCCGGCCTGCTTAACCTTGCCGACAACCGAAAAGACCTTAGTTCCGGTAGATTTTTCTGTACCAAAGCTCCGGAACCAGTCCACCCCCTTCAGCATAATCATATGAACATTGGCCAGGGTCTCAACATTATTGAGGACGGTCGGTTTCTGGAAGAGGCCCTTGTGGGCTGTCCTAAATTTCTTGTAACGCGGCATACCCCGGTGGCCCTCAATCGATTCGATCAAGGCCGTAGCTTCACCACAGACAAAGGCACCTGCTCCAAGCCTCAGTTCAATATCAAAAGAGAAGTCCGAACCCAGGATGTGGTCACCTAGAAGTTGGTAGGTATGGGCCTGGTCAATCGCAACTTTAAGATTAGCAACAGCCAAGGGGTATTCAGCCCGAACATAGATATAACCCTTATCTGCCCCTACAGCCAGGGCGGCTATAGCCATCCCCTCCAGGACTGAATGTGGATCTTGCTCGAGGATACTGCGGTCCATATAGGCACCGGGATCCCCCTCATCACCGTTACAAATAATATACTTGTGGTCATCATCATGCTTTAAGGCTTCCGCCCACTTGCGACCGGTCAAAAAACCGGCTCCCCCTCTGCCTCTCAAGCCGGACCGGGTGATGTCATCAACAATCTTGTGTCCCTCCACCCTATCCTCTAAGAGCTGAGCCAGAGCCAAATAGGCCCCCGTCGCTATAGCTTCGTCAATATTATGGGGGTCAATAATCCCACAATTTCTAAGAGCAATCCTGGTCTGCTTGGCAAAATAAGGGTCGGTCAGATAATAACTCCCATCTTCTCTGACACCTACATCGGGTCTTTGATCGAGTTTTTCCTTTAGCTCTTGCCCAGCCTTGACCTGGAGGTCTCGCAAAGAATTATAATTAAGCATGGTCACCCTCCCTATATTTAGCGATAATCGCTGGTACCTCATCCGCCGTCACTTTGCGGATAATCTCGTCATTAATCATGATGACAGGGGCTGATGCACAGTCTCCCAAACACCGGGTTTGAGCGATTGAAAACATGAGGTCATCTGTTGTTTGACCATGTTTAATATTCAACTCTTTTTCAAAGGCTTCCAAAACTGCCTGGGCTCCCTTGACATAACAAGCTGTACCTAAACAAACGCTAATCTGGTATTTCCCTTTTGGGATCTGGGTAAAATAGGAATAGAAACTAACGACACCGTACACCCTGGAGGTTGGTATTCCAAGCTCTCTGGCAATAAGGTACTGGGCTTCCTTGGGAATGTATCCATAGGTATCCTGGACCATATGGAGAATCGTTATTAAGGAGGATTCTTGGCGGTCTGTCGTCGCAATAAAAGCTTCCAGCTCGCTAAGATCCATGCTGTTTTTCACTTCACACATAGTTCTCTCCGACTTTATTAAATTATCTTACACACACTTTTGCTGGTATCTCGGCATCACTACCAGATTAAAAAGTACTAACAGCAAGCCACTCCCAGCTTTTAAACGTTTACATTCTCCCATATAAAAAAAGCCTTGGCAATAGATTTACCGGTTAGCCTACGGTAATATTTAGGCAGCTGTGGCAACCTAGTTTATTCTATGAAATAAAAAAGAGGCACCCGATGTGTTCGGATGCCTCTAGACTGGTGGGAGAAGCTGGATTTGAACCAACGAAGTCATCCGACAACAGATTTACAGTCTGCCCCCTTTGGCCACTTGGGTATTCTCCCATATATGATCTATGAAATATTGAGTGTTGACGATGGTGGGCCATCAGGGACTCGAACCCCGGACAAACCGGTTATGAGCCGGTGGCTCTAACCAACTGAGCTAATGGCCCATACACTTCGTACAACATCTGGAATTATAGCTAGACAAATTTTTCTTGTCAAGGGGCATTTTTCACCTCTTATGTGTCCCTTTATTGTCCCGCGATAATTGTACCTTCATAAGCAATTTGTGGTTTTTATAGCCTCACTCCAGCCGTACAACTCCTATCCTGCTGTTGGAGTTTTTCATAGGGTAAACTAAAGGTGTCTCCATGTTCCAAGTCGCCATACTGGAAGCCTCTGAGATACCACTTGATCCTTTGCTCAGCTCGACCATGGGTAAAATTTTCTGGAATGACATAGCCCTGAGACCTCTTTTGGATTGTATCATCACCTATGGCTTGGGCCGCTGTTATCGCTTCGTGAATATCACCATCTGCCAAATAGCCATGCTCCTCTTGCCACTTAGCAACTACACCGGCAAAATAATCAGCTTGAAGTTCCAGGCGGACGCTTATTTCGTTGGCCTCTTCCCGGCTAAGCTTTTTCATCATTTGATGTGCTTCTGTCAAAATACCAAGTTCATTTTGCACATGGTGGCCTACTTCATGTGATAGGACATAGGACATAGTAAAATCGCCGGACGCCCCAAACCTATATTTAAGTTCTCGGTAAAAACTCATATCTATATACACGGTCCGGTCCAGGGAACAATAAAAGGGGCCAACCTGTTTGCTAGCCCCTCCACAAGCACTTTGAATATAATTGCTGAAGGTATGGAGGGTGGTGGGTTCATATTGCCTGTTATTTTTCTTAAAGA
>CAMYEY010000049.1 GCA_947254895.1 uncultured Clostridia bacterium | reverse complement strand
CGTCAGATGTGTATAAGAGACAGGGATATGAGGGTTCGATTCCCTTCACCCGCTCCACACTATATGGGTCTATAGCTCAGCTGGATAGAGCAACAGCCTTCTAAGCTGTGGGTCGCAGGTTCGAGTCCTGCTAGGCTCACCACTTCATAAATCAACAATGATGGTATACTTCAAAAAGCCTACAAAATGGGGTTTTAAGGCTTCCCCCTTTTTTTATTTTCTACAGGGTTTTCACAGCCCAGAGCCCATCTTTACCTTTAACGAATGGTTTGCTGACCGCTAGCCGCATAGAGTCGAAACCAGTCTGACCGGTCCAATTCAAGTTCAAAGGCTTTCGCTGCTAAATCAAGCCTATTTAGCTTCCGGCTGCCTGATATGACTGCGGCTTTAGACGGGTGGTAAAAAATCCAGGCATAAACTATTGTGCTAGGATCCGCCTGATATTTTTGTGCCAGCTCATCTAAAACTTTTCTAACTTCTTGGGTAGCTAAATCATCACCGGTAAAAAGTTTGCCGCCTGCTAAAGGAGACCAGATCAAAGGATGGATACCATCCGCTCCCAACAAGTCAAACATGCCCGAATTAAAATGTTCAAAGCAAAGTGGATTCCACTCTATCTGGTTGGTAACTAACTGGCCATGCGTCCATTTTTGCAGACCAGAAAACTTATAAGGGTCAAAATTGGAAACCCCTATCTCCCTCACTAGACCCTCTCTCTTTAAATCTAAGAGGGCCCTGGCTGTTTCCTCAAAATTGATGCAGGGGTCTTCCCTGTGGATAAGATAAAGATCCAGGTAGTCCGTGGCAAGACGGTCTAGACTTTCCTTACAAGACTGAATAACTCGATCATAACTGGTGTCATAGTATGTGAAATCTCCATGCGAAAGTTTTGTCTTAAAGATTCCCGTTTTA
Source organism: uncultured Clostridia bacterium (assembly GCA_947254895.1). Taxonomy (GTDB): domain Bacteria; phylum Bacillota; class Clostridia; order Saccharofermentanales; family DTU023; genus UBA5436. Next base: position 9,160 of record CAMYEY010000049.1, on the reverse strand, counting down.
CTAATAAGCTGGATTCTCTGCCTTAGGCCTGGTTGCTTTCTTAAAGCCTGACCTAATTGCTGTTCACAAACAGTATCACCATAGATCTCAGCAGTATCAAAAGTTGTAACTCCTCTATCCAAGCACGCAGAGATAAAACCGGCTAGCTCTCTGGTAGCCATTTGCCAAGTATCAAGTCGCCAAAAACCTTGAATAAGCCGGCTCACAGTTAATTTTTCACTTAAGTTGATTCTTTCCATAGCACTCCCCCCTCTAGTTTTCAGGAATATAAAGATAAGGTTTGCCCTATTTAATAGATCACTCTTCCTTGGCAAAAAGCGAATCAGCATAGGCATAGCCAAATGTTTTGCCATCAGCCAAGCGCACATAAACCCAACCGTTATCCGGTTCAGACAGCTGGGTCACCTTAGCCCCTCTCTGGACAGTTGCTACGATTGCCGAATCTGGGCTTGCTTCTTGTCTCACTTGAAGATTGTTGGCTTTTATCGTTAAGTCTACTTCCAGCAACGCTGAATCAGGAGGTTTAACCTTATCATCCTTATCCATCAATCTTGTTTCAAAACTGCTAGATTCAACCACAGGCTCAACCTCTATAGAGTTTTTAGAACCTATCGCCCTACCAACTAAAAAAATAAAAACAATTAACACAAGCATAATGCTTGAGGCCATCATTTTGGATAACAAGGGTTTTTCAGGTATTAAATTAAATAAATTGCTTACCGTCTTTTTGAAATTTTTAATGACAGGCTCAAAACTATATGACCTAATATCATCCCAGAAGCGATCCCGGTCACTAACCCGTTTCTCGAGCTTTTTTATATTATTTCTTCTGACTTCCCGGTTGTTTTGAGGAGATGGTCGTTTTAGCAAGTCTCTATTTAGTTGCCCCTCTCGTCCCAAACCGGGAGAATTGGACTTTAAAGAGGAGGTGTTGTGATTTGTCCGCCGCCTAGCCTGCTCCAGGGTTTTGCCGGTCATGTCCTCTACATGCTTATAGCTCCTAGGTGCAGGAATAAGTTTTTGCCCATCCCTGACCTTAGAAACTCTAGAACTATTAATCAACCTAGTAAAGTCACTAATCCTCTTCAACCTGGACTGGTCACTGTACTTAAAGATATTTTTATCAAGACGCTCTACCTCAAAACCAAACCAGGTTAAATCCGCACTATCATTATAAACTCGGAACAAGTCTATAATCTCAGAGATGACACCGGCAAGTTTATCCTTACCGGAAAAGAGCATATCTATTTTTTTTCCATCTAGCCTCGAGAAAACTCTTTCTGAAATGCTGAAAACCACATCACCTGATCTGGGAATAAAGGAGTAAAAATCTGCATGTTGCATCCAGTCTTGGTCAAAGACGTTGGCCGGCATAACTGTAGGCTGAAGGCGGTAGAGTTCATGATTTCGCCAAAGATATAGGCCATTTTTTCTGTCCTGCCAGCCAATAAATATTTCCGCTGAAAAAATATAAAGATATTCAGCGTAGATATGGTGATCTTCAATAAACTTAGGAAAAGCCTTTATGCCATAAGCCTGCATCTCCTTAAAGGCCTGATTCCAAAGTCTAATTCTGTCTTTGTTAAAGCGAGGATCATAATAGTGGGATTGATTTGAAAATCCGGTTACCATATGGACATCACGGGTAGCAGTCAAAACGAAATTAGCCTTGTTTTCCGAAGATAACAGGCCCAAAGAACGTTCATTGAATAGTAAGGTTAAATCTTGTTTATCTAGCTCTGTTAAGTGAGCTGTGAAAACTGATTTGATCATATACTCCCCAGTTTAAAGTAACCACTCTCTATCTAAAATACCCATATAGTTTACATCTAAGTAGCCATCCGCTCTATGGACATGTTCCCTAAATCGACCTTCCTCCTTAAAAGAAAGACCGGTAAATAGCCTTTTTGAAGCTACATTTCCTTCGATATAACGAATATAGACCTTATGCAGGCCTACCTCCTTAAACAAGCAGTCAAGCATAGCCGAAACAATCTCTTTAGCATAACCTTGACGATAATAGCTTTTATTCACCAGGGCTATTCCCATTTCTGTATGACCCTGGTCAAGAGAAAAATCTTCAAGGGTCAGGATAGCGAGGAGTTTTCCCTCACGCTTGCAGGAAAAAAGAAAACAGCTCTCTCCGTCATCCCAATCCAAAAGAAATTTCTTAATCTGGGACTTGTCTGCAAAAGTAAGATCTCCCGGCAAGTAGTAATAAAGGACTTCCTTGTCTAAAAACAAAGGATAAAGCTCAGCAAAATCCCCTGCCATAAATCTTTCAATGCTAACTCTGTCCGTTTTTATCGGATGGTTTAGGATCATTGTATTATTTCCTTATCACAAATTTATCTCAAGTCTATTAAAATTCTAATATCAATGTAATATTATCTTCAAGATAAAAAAACCGAGCGTATTCAACTCGGTTTTTTTATCTCAAATTCAAGAATATAGACTATTTTTTACCGGCTTGGACAAATTTCAGCTTAGCAAACCTTGGCAAAGAATCTTCTAATTTTCTCTCAGTTTTCCCCTGAATCAGAGGTAAGCAGTAGTCAACAAAGTCTTTTGTAACAAAATTCTTGTCAGCATTGATCCACTCCAGAGGTACCTTACGCTCTGTGTTAGCTGCTTTTTCCAGCGGAACATGAACTAACTCAACTTCCGGTTTATCGCTAGACTTCACACTAAAGGCGATCATAACATCTGTTTCATCGTTCAAGGCTGCCTTGACTGCTTCTCTACCAGCTGCAAAAGTACTTTCCACATCAAGCTCAGAAGCAAGGTGAGCTGCACATCTCTGCATCAAGGAAAGTTCAATTCCTCTAACCTTGGTATCAATATGGTCTTCAATGTAGGATTTTAAAACTGCAGCTGAACCACCCATCTGCTTATGACCAAAAGCATCTGTCTTAACTTCGCCTACTAACTCAGGAATAAATTTGCCATCCTTAGTTTGAACACCTTCAGATATGGCAACCAGAACTTTACCTTTTTGCTCATAAATCCTTTTAACATCGCTCATAAAGCGATCTAAGTCAAATTCAACTTCTGGTAAGTATATGAGGTCAGGACCATAGCCCTTATCAGCAGCCAAAACAGAAGCTGCTGTCAACCAACCTGCATTACGCCCCATGATTTCAACAATCGTAATCTGACCATTAGCATAGACAATTGAATCACAGTAAACTTCCATCATGGTTGTAGCAATATACCTTGCTGCTGATGGAAAACCGGGGCAAAAATCTGTCCCAAAGAGGTCATTATCTATCGTTTTGGGAACACCAATAACCTTGCACTCATATCCATTATTCTGGATAAATTTTGAAATTTTGTTGCAAGTATCCATTGAATCGTTACCACCGTTATAAAAGAAGTAGCGGATATTATATTTCTTGAAAACCTCTAGGATCCTTCTATAATCGGTATCATCCTTATCCGGATCAGCAAGTTTATAACGGCATGACCCGAGAGCCGATGAGGGAGTTTGTTTGAGCAACAAGAGTTCGTCCTTGTCCTCTTGACCCATATCGAAAAAATCTTCCTCTAAGATACCAACGATACCATGGTGGGCACCATAAACCTTCTCAATCCTATCTTCATGCTGCAAAGCTTCGATAAAAACCCCTGCTGCACTACAGTTAATGACTGATGTTGGACCACCTGATTGACCAAACATTAAATTTCCTTTTAACACGATAAATCCTCCAATTTATTTTTTATAAACTAAAGTCCATACCTTGGGATTATAGCATAGATCGAAACAATTTTGATTAAGCCTACAAATTAGGTATAACTATCTCTTTAAATAAACTTATGGAAAGATCCTGAATAAAAAAACTCATCCTAATCCAGAGGGTGGATTAAGGATGAGTTCATCAAATAGCAAACGGTTATAGCTTTACATTAAACCAAGAAAACATGTCTCAGAATAAAGAGAACTGCCAGCACATACATGAGAGGGCTAATCTTTTTCCCTTTTCCTGCCAAAAGATTGATTAAAACGTAAGAAATAACACCAAATGAAATTCCTTCAGCAATGCTGTAGAAGAAAGGCATAGATATGGCTGCTATATAAGCAGGAACAGCCTCTGTCAAATCATTAAAATCCACCTTTAAAATCGCTGACAGCATTAAGAAGCCTACATAGAGTAGGGCTGCTGCTGTAGCAAAGGCAGGTATTGAAATAAAAAGTGGTGATAAAATAATTGAAATTAAAAATAAGAAACCTGTTGTCAGTGATGTCAATCCCGTTCTACCACCCTCTGCAACACCCGCAGAACTTTCTACAAAGGTAGTAACAGTAGAGGTACCACAGATAGCACCAACGGTTGTGCCAACAGCATCTGCCATAAGGACTCCCTTGATTTTAGGTAAGCGACCCTTTTCATCTAACATATCTGCTTTAGACGCAACACCAATGACTGTCCCCAGGGTATCAAAGATATCAACAAACAAGAAAGCAAAGATGACCACTAAGAAATCAAAGAATTTAAAATTAACAAAATCTATGCTAAAAGCTTTACCAAAAATATCCCCAAAGCCAGCAAAGTCAGGCAGGCCCAAAGTCGGGTAAACAGTGTAGAAACCAGCTTCCGGATCAGGCACATAGAGACCAACAGCCTCAGCGATGATACCTAAAAGCCAGGTTACAAGGATACCAATCAAAATTGAACCTTTAACTTTTTTGTGGGATAGCATAGCAATAATGATTACCCCTAGTATACAGAGAATTGCCCCTATACCGGCCGTGTTAAAATTGGCCGAGAAGTTCTGTAAGCCTACTAAAGTAGCGTCATTATTGACTACCAGTTTACCATTAATCAGACCGATAAAGGCAATGAAAAGGCCAATACCTGCTGATATAGCATACTTCAAGTTCAAAGGTATGGCGTTAAAGATGGCCTCTCTGACATTGGTCCAGGATAGGACGATGAAAATCAAACCTTCAATAAAGACTGCAAACAAGGCCATTTCCCAACCATACCTGGCCGAAACGGTATAGGCAAAATAAGCATTGAGACCCATACCAGGAGCCAGAGCAAAAGGCAGATTTGAAAAGAAAGCCATACAGACACAAGCAATAAAGGACGAGATTGCCGTCGCAATCAGCACCCCACCTGCCGGCATACCTGTCGTGCTCAAAATCTGAGGATTAACCGCTAAAATATAAGCCATGGTCATAAAGGTCGTAAGACCTGCTGCCATTTCGCTTTTTGCTGTCACCTTGTTTTCTTTCAGCTTAAAAGCTTTTTCCAACATAATAACCTCCAACACATCTCCAAAAAATTTGAAAAGCCTTGATACATATGTGTTTCAAGGCTTTTCATACTGGTGACCCATCAGGGGCTCGAACCCTGGACCCTCTGATTAAGAGTCAGATGCTCTTCCAGCTGAGCTAATGGGTCGTTTTTATTCAGCTATGTGAGTATAACAAATATCAAATAAAAATAAAAGGCCGGGAAAAAATATTTCCCGACCTTTTGCTGGCAATATTAACCTTTAGATTTTATATACTCATCAATCGCTTTTGCAGCAACTTTACCGGCACCTGCAGCCGATATAACGGTTGCTGCACCTGTTACCGCATCGCCGCCGGCAAAGATACCAGCTCTCGAGGTTGCTCCGGTTTCATCTGCGATGATTCCACCCCAAGAGGTTACATCAAGACCTTCAGTAGTTTGCTTGATAAGAGGATTGGGATTTGTACCAACAGAAACAACTACTGTATCAACAGGAAGTTCAAATTCAGAACCTTCTATTGGCCTGGGCCTTCTTCTACCTGACTCATCAGGTTCGCCCAGCTCCATCTGGATACAGGTCATAGAGACAACCTCACCATGTTCATCTGTGACGATTTTAACCGGATTAGATAAATTCTTAAACTGGACACCCTCAGCCTTAGCATGGTGAATCTCCTCTAACCTGGCCGGCATTTCATCAAATGACCTACGATAGACGATATAAACATCATCAGCACCTAATCGTAAAGCTGTCCTGGCAGCATCCATAGCCACGTTACCGCCACCAATGACAGCAACTGCCTTACTCTTACGAATAGGGGTATCATGGTCTTTCTTATAGGCTTTCATCAAGTTCGACCTTGTCAGATACTCATTAGCAGAATAAACACCAACACTATTTTCGCCAGGAATGCCCAGGAAAACAGGTAAACCTGCACCTGAACCGATAAATACTGCCTCATAGCCGTAGTCATCCATCAACTCATCAATGGTGATAGTACGCCCGACAACCGTATTGGTCTCAAGTTTGACACCATCCAATTGCAATTGTTTGATTTCTTTTTTCACGATTTCTTTTGGCAAACGAAATTCAGGAATACCATAAACCAAAACGCCCCCGCCTTCTGAAAGAGATTCAAACATGGTTACCTCATAACCCATCTTGGTCAAGTCACCGGCACAGCTGAGGCCAGCAGGACCGGACCCAATGATTGCAACCTTATGGCCATTGCGTGGATAACCATGGGAAACCGGCTCAGTATGAGCCCTATGGTAGTCAGCGACAAAACGCTCCAAACGGCCTATTGCAACCGGCTCATGCTTAATACCTCTTACACAGAGGGCCTCACATTGACTTTCTTGGGGGCAAACCCTACCGCAAACTGCCGGTAAAACATTCGTTTCGAGGATTTTTTGATAAGCACCCTCGTAATCTCCATCGACAATGTATTGAATAAACTCCGGAATTTTAACCATAACCGGACAGCCATTCATGCAAGGCCTGTGTTTACAATGTAAACAACGTAAAGCCTCTTCTTGGGCCATTTCTTCTGTATAACCTGTTGCTACTTCAGCAAAATTTCGAGCCCGAACCTTTGCATCCTGTTCAGGCATCGCAACTTTAACCTTGCTCATATTTCTTTTTGTTGCCATCGTTCTTCTCCTTTCAAACAGATTTACTTAAGCCTTGCATGAGCATGCTTCTTCAAGTTTTGCCTTGTAGGCTTCATCAGAAGCTCTCTCTTCTTGGAAATAAGATCTATTACGCAAAGCCAAGTCTTCAAAATCGACTTGAAAGCCATCAAACTCAGGTCCATCCACACAGCCAAACTTTGTTTCGCCATTTACAACGACCCGGCAGCAACCACACATACCAGTTCCATCAACCATTAAGGGGTTAACCGAGACGAGAGTTTTGATATTTTGAGGCTTAGTGATATCAACCACTGCCTTCATCATAGGAATAGGACCAATAGCAACGACAAGGTCATAGGGGACGCCAGAGTCAACTAGCTCTTTGAGCTTAGCCGTAACAAAGCCATGTTCACCATAGGACCCGTCATCAGTCATGATATAGCAATTCTTAGATGCTGCCTTAAAATCATCCTCCAAGATAACAATATCCTTGTTTCTAAAGCCTATAATAACATCAACTTCTGCACCGAGTTCGTGCAAGGCAACAGCTGAAGGATATGCAATAGCTGTACCAACACCACCACCGATAACGCATGCTCTTTTATGACCTGCGAGCTCTGACGGTTTACCCAAGGGGCCAACAAAATCAACGATAAAATCTCCCTGCTCTTTTTGAGCTAGCAGCCGGGTTGATTTGCCAGCAATCTGAAAAATAATATCTACCGTACCTTCTTCTGGATTGCGGCCAGCAATAGTTAAAGGTACTCTCTCACCTTCATCATCAACTCTAAAAATTATAAATTGACCTGGTTTACCCTTTTTGGCAATAAGGGGTGCCTCGATTGACATCCTAACAACATTAGGATTAAGCACTTGTTTTCTAACTATTTTATACATAGCTATCTAATTCCTCCTGAACTTCTTACACATTAAGCTCTAGTTATTGTAGCACTTACTCGTCAAATACCACAAACTTTTTTAAGATTTAGTCTTCCAACCTCAAGATAAACTCTAGCTTCCTGACTCACCTCTCCGACCTTTCAGCCTTTTTCAAAAAGTAATTTATAAAAAATGCGAGGGCCACTAAGACCATTATGGCATACAAACCACCTGTGCCAGGAGCCAGAGCAGTCTTGGGTAAAACCTTTTTATGACTTGTCTCCACAGATGTTACATAGGTTCCGGTAGAAACTGTTGAAAAGCTCGGTTCACTTGGTTTGGTGGTCTCTGTCGGCTGAGGCTTCTTGTTGAGGATAGTCACTTCAAATTGGGCCTGCTTCAGCTCTTTAGGATCATCTTCGTCGATCCTAAAGTCTTTCCCATCCCCATAATAATCAACATGGTTTGTTTCCGGTAACAATAGTTCAAGCCCACCCCAACCTGTTTCTCTCAGGTAAAGGTCATATTCTGTCAAATCTTTAGCAAAGGGTCTTCCCTGCTCTTTGTAATAGGTAACCATAAATGCCTGCCTACCATGATAACTGGCCGAGAAAGGATTAAAGCCCGGAATCGTAACCGTAAAGTCAACCGTATTATTCCAAGATGAGGGGAGAGAAAAAGCCCAGTTAGCCTCTCTATAAGTCATATTTCCACTTGTCACTTCACCTGTAACTTCATTATGGAGATTGATTTTAACTGTAGTATTTTCGTTATAAGGCTTGCTGTCTTTTGTGACTGTAAAAGCAAATTGGCTATCGCTTACCTTGATAGGACTGATCTCGACCTCCTTCGGGTCAACTCCCAGCTCCTTAATATAGAGAAATTTATTTAAATCTTTATTGGGTCTCTCCATTAGATTTTCCGGATAGTTTTTGTTTGTGTCTTGTACAACAGCCTGGTAACCATTGCTTTCATTTAAGACAACTTCTTCTACCAACCAATCTTCCCAAAAGCACTTTCCCCTAAGTTGAATTTTAATCTCACATGGCTCCGTATCCGGTTCCCAAATCTTTTTGATTTTCAGGGCAGGGCCAAGCGGAACAGGTCCACCGCCCACACTTCCCCCGCTGCCGCCGGCTTGGACCGATAGTGGGGTAATAAACGATACAACAGCGAATAACATTAAAGCAAAAACTAAAAAGACTCTGGGTCTATAACGCCTCCCATATCCCATAATCGGACTAGACTCTCCTTCCAATAAACACTACCTTATTTTTACACCATTATATTGTAGTGTAAGTGATAAACTTAATCTGTACCAGATTAATTACAAAATCATTACAAACAAGCCTGCTCAGGCTAACTACAGGTAAAGCTCTTTGATTGAACTCCTTTTTACTGTA
>CAMYEY010000048.1 GCA_947254895.1 uncultured Clostridia bacterium | reverse complement strand
AAGAGTTAGCCAGCCGTTCGCCTAAAAGCTGTTAATTTCTGAGGCTCTGTAAAGGTGCAGGAATCCGACCCCCCCGCCTAATAATTGGAGAGGAATCAAAAGTTGAAATATCCATAATCGGAGCTTCTCCCCATAGGCCACCGTAAACCACCTTGTCCCCAGATTTTTTACCAGGCACAGGAATAACCCGGACAGCTGTCGTCTTGTTATTAAAGACACCAACAGCCATCTCGTCAGCTAACAAGCCTGAAATCGTTGTTGCCGGTGTATCACCAGGTATGGCAACCATATCAATCCCCACCGAGCATACACAGGTCATAGCCTCCAACTTTTCTAGACTTAGTGATCCGGCTTCGACTGCTGCAATCATGCCTTCATCTTCACTAACCGGAATAAAGGCTCCCGAGAGGCCGCCAACATGGGAAGAGGCCATTACCCCGCCCTTTTTCACAGCATCATTCAACATTGCCAAAGCTGCTGTTGTACCCCAGGCACCACAACTCTCTACCCCAATTTCTTCAATTATCCTGGCGATGGAGTCACCTACAACCGGTGTAGGAGCAAGTGATAAATCAATCGTACCAAAATTGACGTCTAAACGCCTAGCTGCTTCTGAAGCTACCAGCTGACCCACTCTGGTAATTTTAAATGCTATTTGCTTAATTCGCTCAGCAACCGCATCAATGGGCTGACCCCTTACCTCCTTAAGGGCAGCTAGTACCACACCGGGGCCACTCACACCAACATTGATAGCACACTCCGGCTCCCCAACCCCGGTAAAGGCTCCGGCCATGAAGGGATTATCATCAGGCGCATTAGCAAAAACCACAAGTTTTGCACAGCCATAGGCATCGGTTGACGCTGTCAGACCGGCTGTTTCCTTAATAATCTCCCCCATCAGGGCGACTGCATCCATGTTAATCCCCGCCTTTGTCGAAGCTAGGTTTATGGATGCACAGACTCTTTCTGTCTCAGCCAAGGACACAGGTATAGACCGGATTAATTTTAAATCTGATGTTGTAAAGCCCTTTTCGACTAAAGCAGAAAATCCACCGATAAAATTAACCCCAACCTGCTCTGCCGCCCGATCGAGCGTTTGGGCAAAAGCTAGGTAGTGATCAAGGTCTTGACAGGATCCCGCCACGAGAGATATCGGTGTAACGGAAATCCTCTTATTAATAATGGGAACACCATATTCGCTGCTTATATCTTCTGCTACCTTGACCAGATTTTCAGCTTGCCTGCAAATTTTGTCGTATATCCTCTGACAAGCAACCTTAGCAGATTCTGCACCACAATCCAGAAGGTTTATCCCCATAGTTATCGTCCTAACATCAAGGTGCTGGTTTCTAAACATATTAATGGTTTCAAGGATTTCAAAATTTTCAAACATAAAGCAAACCTTCCTTCAAAAAACAGTTCAGGGCCTAGATCCTATGCATAGCATTAAATATATCCTTATGTTGGATCGTAATTTCAAGCTTTTCTTGACGACCTAGCTCCTTGAGTCTCGCTGATATAGACTCAATACTGTCAACAGAGGCAGAGCAGTCTACTAGCATAATCATAGTAAACATATCATTAAGAATAGTTTGAGATATGTCTGAAACATTGATTTGAAGCTCTGCAAGTACCTGGCTGACACAAGCAATTATGCCTACCCGGTCTCGACCCAAAACGGTTATTACCGCATTGTAATGTACATGTTGACTCATCTTACCCTCACTTTACTAGCTCACTAGCTCAAAATTAAAACTGCCTATTATTATAGCATGCCGGGAGGCACCCATTAACATTTCCATAAAAAACAAGCCTGACTAAAAAAGTCGGGCTTGTTTGAAACAAATCACAATACGATCAAAATGTCTCTTACATCTCACGCAAGATGGTTACGAGCTGATCGATTGATTTTTTACCGAAGTCTACTTTAGCACCATCATTGAAAACCAGACAAGGTACACTCATCACATCGTAGGTGTCCCTCAAGTCCTCAAAGTGAGCCACATCATAAACATCTGCTGTAATCTCCGGATTGAGACTAGCTATTTTTTGGGCTGCCACAACGAGGTCCGGACACTGGGTGCATGTCAAGGAGACGATGATTTGCATTTTTGCAGCCTTTAATCCTTTAATTTCTTGGACCAAATCTTCACTCAAAGCCTGACCTGGCCCAGCTGCATTATATAAGCCCAGGACAAAAGATTGAAACTCGTGTCCTCCGGGTACACCGTGAAAAGCAAGTCCTGTAAAGGATCCATCGGCTGTTAAAATTCTCACACAGGGTCTTTCAGCTAAAGGCACCTCTGCTTCTTGGTCAGCAGGAACATTAGCATAGCTAAATTTAGTACTAAGTTCCGCTATTTCCTGCATGGCTTTCTCTAAGCTTCGAGAAATTGGCCTGGTATCAGAATAAACCTTGAGGCAAATAGCATTAGTAAAGCGTTCAGCCAGTCCTCTTAGTTGATCACTAATTCCCTGGTCCAGGAAAGAATCGGACTGGGCTTGAGCAGAGCTAGGGGCCTGTTGGGTCTGGCCTTGGCTAGCAACACTGTTACCCTTCTCAACTTTAGGTTGTTCCGGGACGAGGCCTAATTTATCGTGGAGACCGGCAGCGTACTTCTCAAGTTCGGTAGCAGCAATGGCACCGTCGCTAACGGCGGTTACAACTTGACGCAAAGGTTTAATGCAGATATCACCAGCTGCAAATACACCCTCCAGGCTAGTCTGCTGGCTGGCATCAGTAATAATATAGCCACTTTTATTCAATTCCACCAGGTCCTTGACCAAGTCAGAAGCGGGCTCCCGGCCGGCTAAAACAAAAACCCCAAAGGTATCACCATTGTCCGGCTTGAAGGTAAATGTCTCACCCGTCTTGTTGTTATAAATCAAGGCTTCCTCGATCTGTTTCTGACCTGAAACCTCTTTTAACTCACGGTTAAATTTAACTTCTATCTTAGGATTAGCTAAAATTTTCTCAACAGCAGAGCGTTCCGCCCTAAACTGGTCTCTCCGCACAAGGATTGTCACCTTGCTGGCGTACTTGGTTAGGAAGTCGGCTTCTTCAACTGCAGCCAAGCCCCCACCTATCACCAAAATTTCTTTACCGGTAAAGAACTCACCATCGCAGGTGGCACAATAGGCTACCCCGCGCCCTTGAAATTCTTTTTCACCAGCAAAGCCTATCCGCCTGGGTCTTGCGCCACAGGCAATGATAAGTCCGAGAGATTTGAATACACCCCGATCAGTCTCAACGAGCTTCAGATCACCATCCGTACTGATCTTACGCACTTCTGCCAAGGTAAACTCTGCACCAAAGTTTTGAGCCTGCTGTCGCATATTAGCAGACAAAGTCGGTCCATCTGTGGCCAGGATACCAGGATAATTGACAACCTCCTCGGTAATTCTAATCTGTCCACCAAAATTTTCTTTTTCTACTACCAAAACCCTATAACGGGCACGACCAAGATAAATAGCGGCGGCCAGTCCGGCTGGCCCGCCGCCTACGATAATCGCATCGTATAAGTCTTTGACATTCATAATAACTGTCTTATCCAATATATTAGAGCATGCCTACCAAATCGAGAGACGGCTTTAAGGTCTCATCGCCTGGTTGCCAGTGAGCGGGGCAAACCTCGTCACCATGCTCATGAACAAACTGCAGAGCCTTAACTTTACGTAAAAGCTCCTTAGCGTCCCTGCCCACATTACCTGCAACAACTTCATAAGCCACAATTTCTTTTTCAGGATTGATCACGAAAGTTCCTCTTTCAGCCATGCCAGAATCTTCGATCAGAACATCAAAATCCCTAGACAGATTACCTGTAGGATCTGCCAGCATAGTATATTGAATCTTTTTGATTCTATCAGATGCATCATGCCATGCCTTGTGGACAAAATGACTATCAGTTGAAACACTATAGATCTTACAGCCTATTTTTTTGAACTCTTCAAAGTGGTTAGCCAGGTCTTCTAACTCTGTTGGGCAAACAAAGCTGAAGTCTGCGGGATAGAAGAAAAATACTGACCATTGACCTTCCAGCTCACGCTCGGTAACTTCTCTAAACTCGCCATTTTCAAAGGCTTGAACGGTAAAATCATTAACTACTTCATTGATAAGTGACATATAATAACTTCCTTTCATCTCTAAATATATTTGGTTTCAATGATAAGCGTATTGCAAATATATTGCAAGATCAGCAGGCTCATAGAGCAAAAGAACAAATGATATGAAGAAGCTTTTGTGTTTTGACGAGGCCATGATCTTTCAGCTATGATGGGGTCATCGGTTCGCTGCAGAACCGGTCCTGAGTCTTACTTTAACCCTTTGGAGAATCATTCTATGGCAAACACACAACTCTCTAGTAATTGCAGGAGGCGTCTACTCTTCTTGTCCAGCTTGGCCCTATTTTTTTTAGCAGTTGGGCTTATCCGCCAGGACTTAAGTCAGCTCTGGCCTAATTTGATCAAGATCTGGTCTTCCCCCTCTGTCTTGACAACAGACTACATTGCCCTAGCAGGTCCTGGAGCCACACTCTGGAACATTGCCTTTGTTCTTCTTTTAGAAATTATCATTCTCTGGAGAAACAAAATCCAGATAAATGGATCTGTCATAGCCGCTGTCTTTTTGACCATGGGCTTTTCTTACTTTGGAACTAACATTTTTAACTACCTGCCTATCTTGGCCGGTAACTGGTTATTTGCCAAGTTAGCAAAAATTCCCTTCGGGAAAATCTTTCCAAGAGCTTTTTACACATCTGCCCTTGGGCCCATGGTAAGCCTGCTTGTCTTTGAACTCGTTAAGCCCTTCAGCCTTGCCTTAGTTGCGGGGGCCATTGTTGGCTTACTGATCGGCCTGGTTGCCCAACCCCTTGCCGAATCTTTTCATGCCTTTACCAGGGGCTATAGTCTCCACCACATGGGCTTTGTTATGGGTGTTATCGGTACCATCCTAGTATCCCTTCTCCGCTTTTTTGATGTCCACGTTATTGATCCTAGCATGACCACACACGTCGAACCACCTATCCCCAACTTTTTTATTGTTTTTGTAACTGGTCTTTTGATTTACGGGAGTTTAATTGATAAAACAAGCTGGCCAAACTTTGCTAGGCTACTAAAAAAGCGAACCCTCTGCTCCGGTAACTATGACCTTCAATACGGAGCCGGTGCCATGTGCCTCAACATGGCCTTTATGGGCTATCTTTGCCTAGCCTATGTCTATCTAGTCGGTTCTGAGCCAACGGGTCCGGTTTTAGGAGCAATTATGGCAGCCATTGGTTTTGCTGCTTCCGGCATGCACATAGTTAATTCTCTCCCCATAATGCTGGGCGTCTACGCCATGTACTGGCTTTCAGGGCAAGATCCGGCAAGTCAAGGCGCAACTGTGGCAGCCCTATTTTCTGCTGCCCTAGCCCCGATCAGCCAGGAGTATGGTATAGCTCCGGGCTTTATAGCCGGCAGTATACACGCCGCTCTGGTTGTTAATATCGGATCCATCCACGGAGGAATTAACCTTTATAACAACGGCTTTTCGACAGGATTTATAGCAGCCAGCCTATCCTCTATTTTGGATTGTTGTAGAAAGATAAAAGGACAAAAAAGAGGAACGCCATAAATTCTCACCTGCCCTATCCCATAGAGCTATAAACTTCCACTAAAAAACGGCCCCTGCTGAAATAGCAAGAGGCCGTTGAATACTCATCTAGAACTAAACTATGCAAGTCGAATTAAAATTCTTTACCACCGGTAATAGCCAGGTCCTCTTCATGGTGAATAATTGCTGTCAGTGCTGCATGAATACCCTTGGCAATGTCTTCTAATGACATGGAAGGGGTATTGGGCCGACTAACAACCTGTTCAGGTATAAAAGGCACATGCATAAAGCCGCCCCTGGTATCTGGGAACTCTTTTGCAATATGGTACAGAACACCATACATGAGGTGGTTGCATACAAAAGTACCGGCTGTATTAGAAACAGAAGCCGGTAGTCCCTGGTCCTGCATAGCCTTAACCATTGCCTTAATAGGCAGGCTTGCAAAGTAAGCCGGCTCACCATCTTTAAAGATGGCTTGGTCAAGCGGCTGCTGACCTTCATTATCCTTAATCCGGGCATCATCCAAATTGATAGCCACCCGCTCAGGCGTTAAGGCAAAACGTCCTCCAGCCTGACCTATACAGAGTACAACATCCGGCTTATGTTGCTGCATGGCTTGGTAAACTGTTTCAACTGACTTGACGAATACCGTTGGCACTTCCAGCTTGATCACTTCAGCCTTAAGGTCATCTGTTTTAGTAATTTTAACAGCTTCAAGTGCCGGGTTAATCTTGTCATCTCCAAAAGGGTCAAAGGCAGTTAATAAAATTTTCACGTTTTCCTCCAATAACTAACTTAGGTCTGCAGGAGGGAAGCCCTCCTGCAGATCATCATAATTTTATTTGTTAAAAGGCCAAGAAGTACATCAAGGCGATGTGAATAACCAACATAATCAGAGCAAATGGAGCCTGAGCCTTAATGACAGAATATTGACTCTTGGTCTCAAGTAGGGCTGCCGGTACAATATTAAAGTTAGCAGCCATAGGGGTAAGCAAGGTACCACAGTAACCTGCCGTCAAACCTAAAGCACCAACGATCGCCGGATTAGCTCCTTGAGCAATTAAGAAAGGAATACCAATACCTACTGTTATAACAGAGAAAGCTGCAAAGCCGTTCCCCATAATGATCGTAAATAAAGCCATACCTATGCAGTAAACTGTGCAAGCGACCAGGCGGTTGCCTTCAGGTACCACTGACTGAACACCTTTGGAAATAACTTCACCAACGCCTGCAACCGTAAAGACAGCACCTAAGGCAGCTAAGAGCTGAGGTAGGATACCGGCGGAACCGACATTGTCTGTCAACCTGACACCATCTAAGGGAGCTTGCTTCAAGGGTGCGCCTGTGATGATATAAGCTACAATCAAACCAATCAAACCAGAAAAGCCTAATACTACTGCACCGGACATTGACTTAAAGATAGTAGCAAGCAGGACTGCAGAAATAGCGAGGCACAAGGCTGGTATAAAGACCTTATAGCCAATCCTATCTGCATTCTTACGAGCCTCTTCAGCCGTCGGAGTCTTGTGCTCACCCATAACAACACCTTTGATGCCGGTTAAGATCGCGATGATCACCACACAGACACCGGTATAAATGGATGGCAGATGGGGTCCAAAAGCAAATGTAAAGGCTAAGGTTAGCCAAAATAATAGGGTTGTGTAACGTTTTTTGTTATTTTTATCAATGCTGAGATAGGCAGATATACCAACAGCTAAAAAAACTAAGGCGATGAGGATGTAAAAAATCTCACCGGCTGTCGTATTAAAGGAAGCCCATTGTTCTTTACTCATACTCATTCACCTCACTTAAAATTCTTTTTTGCAAACTTCTTATCCAGCCGTTTATCAAAGGCAGTATTTAGCACTAGACTGACGACGACTGAAGCGACAGCAACAGGAATAGACCAAGCGGCAACTTGTAAGTTGGTTGCCTCAGCAAAGCCATTTTCAGCCATTGTCGAAGCAATCAGCAAGGTTCCTGATGAAGCCATAAATACGTTTTGCCCATAAAAGTTACCTGTGTTTTCAGCCGAAGCCACTAATCCTTTAATCTCATCTTCTGTCTTCTCATCGACTTTGCCATATTTTGTAACAGCTGCAGCCTGAGCCATAGGATTGATCAAGGGACGAACAAATTGAGGATGCCCCCCAATTCTCAGTGAAAAAGCTGCTGACAGGACCCTGATTAATTGGTACAGAATAGCAATTCTGCCAGCCGTAGCCGCCTTAATCTTATTAATGAAGTCAACTGCTTTTTCCTTCAAGCCATAGCGTTCGAGCAAGCCGATAACCGGCAAGGTCAAAATAAACATAGTAGCCAAACGGTTACCGAGGAATTTTTCACCAATAACTGATAACAACTCATCAATTGGTATTCCTGCCACCAGGCCAGTAGCCACCCCTGCTATTACAACAGTAGCAATGGTGTCCAGTTTGAGTGCAAATCCGATAATGACGATCAGCACACCGATTAATTTAATAATCTCCATAAAACCTCCTCTTTGGTTTGATTAATTTATAATTAAGTACTCTCGTACTTAAAAAGCACACCTTAGACTATTTGGCACAAAAGGTATAGGGGTTCTTCCCTACTTATTTTGGCACTTTAGCACAAATTTAATACTGTGGCAAACCGCCCAAGTTGATGACACCCTCTGCCATTAAGAGGTGATTTTCCGCATAAATAGTAGGCTGTGTAATCACCAAATCAAAGTGTCCACTAGCCTCTTGCTGCCCTCCTAGAGCAAGATTTCGGCCAAAACCAATATGAAAGGTCCCATAAGTAGATTCATCTTCGATATAGCAGTTGCCAAGGCACTGGGAGACAGAATTTAAACCAATACCAAATTCCGCTGTAATATAGAGACGGCTATCTCCGAAAGATTCAATATAGTCCTTGAGCTTATTACCATCCGGGCTATTTTCAATCCAGCAAAGTCGACCGTTTTCAATCTTTGTGTGGATCGGCTGCTTTGGCCTACCTATATAGCCTAGGGAACCATCAATGACAAAATCACCATTGGTTGCTGTTTCAACTATGGGAATATAAACCTCGATCGAAGATGATGAAAAGCCACCACCATCTTTACAAACTCCATTAAAAAATCCCGCCTTGCGGTCTGCCTTGCTGAAAACTAAGTTTGTACCAAGCTTGCTGGTGACCTTGAGTTTTTCAGCCCCATTCAGGTGTTTCAGGATGTTCTTTGCCATAAGTCGCGACAAGCGGGTATCCATCGTAAGAAAATCATAGGATAGGAGTGATTTACCATCATTGGTAGATAAAGGTAACGAAAGAAATTTTTTACCCATGCTAATAGCTCTTCTTGCAGCTTGGGTCGTTACCAAAGAATATTCTGTTGCAGCAATGATGACCTTATAATCATCAAAAATCTTTTCATGGTCATCAAAGAAAATGCCAACAAATTTTCCTTTTTCTTCGACCACCATAATATCGACATTGCGTGATCTTTTTTTTGCTTCATCTCTTAGCAAATGAGCATCAGCAATATAGTTATTGCTAGTTACAATCAGCAAATTTTCCCAGGGCTTTAACCTAACCCAGTTACGGATTATGATCCTGGCACCACGCGTTTTTTTCTCTTCATAGGTCAATGTAATCCCCTTCTTCCTAACAAGGTGGATGGAGGACAATTCGTTTTGTCTCCTAAACCTTAGTCAGATTGACCTCTATCATTATGGTACAAAATTTCAGGCCTGGCAAACTAGCGATCTAGCTCATAGAGAGGACTCCCATATGACAAAAATAACTCAAACGATAAAGAAAGAGCCAGGTCAAAACATGGCAAACGCATACCACTTTACTAGCAAAAAGACCATTATTCTGTCAGACACAGGATGTTCTGGCAAATACTTACACTATTCCCCGTCAAGCCTCAATCAATACTTAAACCGACCTCTTCTCCTTGGGCTACTCCACAGTCACGCTTTTAGCTAAGTTTTTAGGCTTATCCGGATCAATTCCCTTACTTACGCTGGTATAGTAGCTAAGAAGCTGGAGAGGGATGATTGCAAGGCTGCCCAGAAAATGCGGATCAGTCTTGGGCAGATTAAAGCAAAAGTCAAATTGCTCATCTGCCTTATGCTTATCTAAACATGTTAAAGCTATCAAATAAGCACCCCTGCTCTTACATTCTAAGAGGTTGCTCAATGATTTAGGATAGATGTCCGGCTGACTCAAAAGTCCAACCACCGGTGTGCCTTCATCTAGTAAAGCTATGGTACCGTGCTTCAGCTCACCGGCTGCGTAAGCTTCTGAATGGATGTAACTAACCTCTTTCATCTTGAGACTACCCTCTAAAGCGATGGCATAATCAAGTCCTCGGCCAATAAAGAACATATCCCTGACATTTGAGAGCTCTATGGCTAGCCATTGCAAGCTCTCCTCCTGGTCTAGAATATCTTGAGCCTTCTGAGGCAGACTTAAAAGTTCATCCAAATAATAGAGATATTTGCTCTCATCAGTGAGGTCACCTCTAATTCGGGCAAACTCCAGGGCTAGGAGGTAGCAGCATATCAACTGAGAGCTGTAAGCCTTGGTCGTTGCAACAGCGATCTCAGGGCCGGCCATGCTATGCATCAGG
>CAMYEY010000047.1 GCA_947254895.1 uncultured Clostridia bacterium | reverse complement strand
GCATTTTATAGGAAATGCCGAAACCCCTGAAAACTAATGTTATCAGGGGTTTTCATTTTTTACTGAAAAAACTATGAGCAGCATGACAAACGTGCAATCGAGAAAGCCTCAGAAATATTTGATTTTTCTAGCTCTTTTGTTCAAAATATTCCGGGCTGAAATAATAGACGTTCCCCTCGCCAGCATAATCATCTAAACCAGGATCATGCTTCAGGCCAAGCGACTGTGCTGTACGAATGGAAGGAATATTGGTATTTAAGGTCAAGGCAACAATAATACGAGAGCGAGGCGAGGGAGATTCGGTCTCATCCTCTTTCCACTGAAGTACGCTGTCAATAATTACTCGTGCAGCTTCTTTAACATAGCCGCGGCGCATTTTTTCAGGAGTAATCCGATAATAGAGATTCAAATAAGTTTGTCCTCGAATGAGGGTGTGTTTGAGCCCGCAAACACCAACGTAGCCAGCATCACTTTTATCAATGATGACATAATAGCCGAAACCATAGCTCTCGTGATGTTTGATCCACCTATTTAATTCTTCCTGAAAGGTCTCACGGTCCCGCACTGGTCCTACCGGATTATAGCGATTGCTTGCTGGATCTGCATGAATTTGAAATAAAGGTTCCAGGTCATTAGGTTCAGGTTTCCTAAGCAGTAAGCGTGGTGTTTCGATAAGCTGCATATGTTTACCTCCTCTTTATCACTTTATGTTGCTTTAATGAATCATTCGTCACAGCTAATTATTCCGCATTTATAGAGTGGGAGCAAGGTTGTCAGCATCTGGAAACTCTTCCGAAATTCCCCATCATTCTATAACTCTTGTAAACCTGGTAACTCGCAGATAGTTAAAAGATGATTACAGGACTTCCTATGTGATAAATCTGATAATCTCAAAACCTATAATACATTGACACAATCTGTTGAAACCCTATAACTTGCAGGCTAAGACCCAGCGTGGTAGGATGAAACGACAATTGAAAAGCGTGATAGAGGTGCGGGTTGCAAGATTAACTAGTCTCTGCCGAAAGGCTGGGAATTGGGGATTAGCCAAAGGGTAAACCGCCGAGGGGCTGAACGTCCACCCGGGATAATCAGTTGCTGGGCCGTCGGAAAAGATCTGGCGGACTGTCGTTTTGTATAAAACGGAGAGCTGTCGTGGTTTTAAGAGATATTGATAAGTTTTCTTTCTAAGTCATGGCTAGCGTCATGGCTTTTTTATTGCAACTAAAAGCGAAAGGCAAATTTCAATTAAATCTAGCAAATTTGCCTCCGAAGAAAGGAAACACAATGTCTAAGAAAACAAAACTAAATATTGCCTTAGTTGTCGGAATTTTAGTAATCGCCCTAGCTGTGTATGTTGTCTGGTCAGGGCAGGAAACCTATGCGAGCTTTTGGTCACTCGTTCCTCCCCTCGTTGCCATTGGTCTAGCCCTTATCACTAAGGAAGTCTACTCTTCCCTCTTTGTCGGACTGGTAATTGGGTCTATATTAGCCTCAAAAGGGTCTTTTGTATCGGTCGTCGACCATGTCGTTAAAGACGGACTCATCGCTTCCGTCTCGGGGGCAGCCGGTATTTTTCTCTTTTTAGTTATCCTTGGCATGCTGGTAGCTCTGATAAACAAATCAGGTGGGAGTGCAGCCTTCGGCCGCTGGGCTCAGGAACATATCAAGAGCCGGAAAGGGGCTCAGATTATTTCCTTTACCCTAGGTATTCTGATCTTTATCGATGACTATTTTAACTGCTTAACCGTAGGCTCTGTAATGCGTCCCGTCACCGATAGCCACAGGATTTCCAGAGTAAAACTGGCCTATATTATCGACGCAACAGCTGCCCCCATCTGCATGATAGCTCCTATTTCATCTTGGGCAGCAGCCGTATCTAGCTATACAGAAGGGACCGGCTTATCCGGGATTGAGCTGTTTGTTAAAGCCATACCTTTTAACTTTTATTCTCTCCTAACCATCGTCTTTGTCTTTACCATGATTAGCCTGGGCGTTGACTATGGTCCTATGGCTGAATTTGAAAGGAAGGCTATTGAAACAGGAGACCTCTCAGCCCTTGACGACCAGGGTCCAACTGCCGAAACAGGACATATGAAAGGTAAAATAATTGACTTGGTACTACCAGTCATCGTTTTAATTAGCATGTCTATACTGGCCCTCCTGTATGTCGGGGGATATTATGAAGTAGGCGGACCTTTTAGAGGAGACTTTATCGGAGCTTTTGGTAACACAGATGCTACAGTCGGCCTTCCCTGGGGAGCCATTATCACTTTGTTGATTACTGTAGCTTACTTTGCTTTGAGGCAGGTTGTCTCCTTTGAAGAAGCTATGACCGCCCTACCCCAAGGTTTTAACGCCATGGTACCGGCTATCATGATCCTTACTATGGCAACTTCGCTCAAAAATATTTCCAATGACCTCCTGGGATCAGCAGAATTTGTTGGCACAGCTATGCAAGGAGCCGCAGCCGGTCTGGCCAGTTTTCTACCTGCCGTAATTTTTGTTGTTGCCCTCCTGCTCTCCTTTGCAACCGGAACCTCTTGGGGGACCTTTGGCATCTTAATACCTATCGTTGCTTCTATGTTTGCCAGCACTGATCCGATTTTCATCATTGGCATTTCAGCCTGTCTATCAGGAGCTGTCTGCGGAGACCATTGTTCACCCATCAGCGACACGACAATTATGTCATCAGCCGGTGCTGTCTGTGTTCACGTAGACCATGTCGCAACCCAGCTACCTTATGGCTTAACTTTAGCAGCCATTAGCTTTTTTGCTTTTATTATTGCCGGATTTACGCATTCTTTCTTACTGTCTTTCTCTTTTGGCCTTATTGCAACCGTTGGCACTCTTGTTTTTGTCAAGAGCCGACAAAGTCTTAGCAAGAAGAGAGCTTCAAACTGAGAAAAGTAGCTCTCAGCAGCCTGCTACAGCGGGTAACCTTTATTGGAAATGCCTGATAAATCAAGCTTATCAGGCATTTCCACTGTATTTTCGCCAAAGTTTTTTCCCGAAAAATTATATTTACCTGCAATCAAGCATTTTATTGCTATAATTTAACAACAATCAAGAAAAGCTTTGTTTAAACATGAGGACAGGAGATTACAATGGAAAATACAGATCTAGGTATTAAGTTAGAAGTCATTGCCCATAACTCACAAGGATACTTTGGAGACCCTAACGGCTATGAGGAGCTTCTTTACAAGACCAAAACTGCCAACTCTTTTATCTTAATCGGTAAAGGTGGTGTTGACTCAAAGTATGCTAACAATGAAATGTGGGAATTAACACGTAAGCAAGCTCAAGATTACCTGACGGATGTCATTGGACAAGAAGAGGCTCTGAAATTAATCCCACAAGTTGAAAAAAAGGCACCAGCCAAAAAAACTGCAAGCAAGGCAAAAACAACAAAAGCAGCTCCAAAATCTTCCCCTAAGAAAGCTGAGCCTGCTAAAAAGTCTGCCCCTAAAAAAACTGAAACAACAAAAAAATAATCTGAACAATAGCTATCTTGTTTAAAAACTAAACCCTCCGATCATTTCGATCGGAGGGTTTTTATAAATTGTAAGAGGACTCATTCCCTGTCACAGCCTTCAAATCAAAGTAAATTCTGGTAATCTCCAGGAGATTCTCGGATCCTATCCGGGTCTTTAAAAAAGTCCTTACTTAGAGCAACAACTACATTTGTTAAGCCTATCAGGCCAATTAAGTTTGGAAAAGCCATGAGGCCATTTAAAATATTAGCAACATCCCAAGCCAATCCAAGGTCCGCAACAGCTCCCAGAACTACTGCCAAGACATATACTAACCTATAGGGTAGACGAACCCTATCACCTAAAAGGTAGGCAATTGAAGTTTCTCCATAATATTCCCAGCCGAGAATGGTGGAATAGGCAAAAAGAACCAGCCCTACCGACACGATGTACTTACCCGGGCCGAAACCGGTTGAAAAGGCTTCTGAGGCTAAAATTGAGGCATCCTGGCAATAGTCCAAAACCCCTGAGCTTAAGATAACCAGGGATGTGATGGTGCAAACAAAGATTGTATCTACCAGAACCTCAAAAACACCCCAAAGACCTTGACGCACTGGATGATCAACAGCTGCCGAAGCCTGGGCTATCGGCGACGAACCAAGACCTGCTTCGTTGGTAAAAATACCCCGGCTGATCCCGGCCCGAATAGCCATCATCATAGTGAAACCTAAGGCCCCTCCACCAACAGCTTTAAACTTAAAGGCATTTTGAAAAATTGACATAAAGGCTGCCGGTACATTGGCGTAATTGACGACCAATACCAGCAGACCTCCTACAATATAAAAAAGAGACATAAAAGGGACTAACTTTTCAGCGACCTTGCTAATGCTCTTGATCCCACCCATAACTACTAAAGCTACAAGTCCTGCTAGAACTAAGCCAACCGGTAGACGAGGCAAATTGAAGTTACCATGTAAAACCCCTGCTATGGCGTTAGCCTGGGTAGTGTTACCTATTCCAAAGGTAGCAACAGCTGCAAAAAAAGCAAAAAGCCTACCTAGCCAGGAAAGACCGAGCCCCTTATCTATGTAGTACATGGGGCCACCAGCGTACTGACCATTCGCTTTTTTCTCCCGGTAGGCTACAGCTAAAACAACTTCTGCATATTTTGTAGCCATACCAACCAAGGCGGCAAGCCACATCCAAAATACTGCACCCGGTCCACCCGCTATGATAGCAGTTGCAACTCCTACAATATTACCTGTACCTACAGTAGCCGCCAGGGCCGTTGCTACCGCTTGGAATGGCGATACCTCGCCATCCTTGAGGTTAGCTTTATGGAACATCTTAAGCAAAGTGTTTTTTAGAATATAAGCAATCTTAGTAAACTGAAGCCCTCTTAATCTAAAAGTCAGGTAAAAACCCGTAAATAGAATAAGTATAATCAGGGTGGGTCCCCACACTATCGCCTCTATCCGTTCCAAAATTTTCTCCATATGCACCCTCTTCTTGGTATTTGATTTAATTAAAATTGGACCTAAAAAGGTCCAATTTTTTATTTTACTAATTTGATTTTACTAAAATGATGGTTCAACAGCACCTTGGTAGGTATCTTTGATATATTGTTTAACCGTATCTGAACAGAGAGCTTCTATTAGGGCTTTAGTAGCCGGAGAGTCTGCATCTTCTTTTCGAACAGCTATGATGTTAGCAAAGGTATCCGCACCGACTGAATCCTTTGATTCAAAGGCAACAGCATCTTCAGCCTTGAGTCCATCTTGTAAAGCATAATTGCCGTTGATGACACTGAAGGCCACGTCCTTGATAGATTTACCTAGTTGGGCTGCTTCTAACTCGATAACTTCGACATTCTTCGGATTCTCAACAATATCAAGGACAGTTGCTTTAAGGCCAGCTCCTTCTCTAAGTTTAATGACCCCTTCTGCTTCGAGGAGAGCCAAGGCCCGTGCCTCATTAGTAGTATCATTAGGGACTGATATTTTATCGCCGGCTTCAAGTTCATCCAAAGACGACTTAGACCCGCAATAGATACCAAAGGGTTCATAGTGAATCTTACCTGCAGATACCAAGTCCAGGTTATGCTCTTCATTGAAAGAATCAAGATAGGGCTCATGCTGGAAATAATTGGCATCCAAGTCACCTGCATCAAGGGCTAAGTTAGGCTGGACATAGTCGGTAAACTCAACAATTTCCAGATCAAAACCTTTATCTCTTAGGATATCTTTAATTTGGGATAAGATTTCGGCATGGGGTACAATAGATGCCCCCACTCTGATTACTTGAAGTTTGCCGTCAGCAGGCTTGCTTTCTGCCTTCTGGCTGGTATTTGCATCAGGCGTCGCGGTAGCCTGGTCGGCGGCATCAGTGGACCCACCTTGTCCACCACAACCTACTAATAACACTAAAATGAGACTTAATACTAAACTTACAATCTTTTTCATTTTTCTTTCCTTTTCTTACTTTCTTTTATCTATTTTTTTTGAAGTTCTCTTTCCTATTACTTCAATAATTTGTACTAAAATGACCAGAAGGGCTGACGCTATCGCTAACATTTCCATATTGTTACGATTATAGCCGTAATTAATAGCAACAACACCCAGACCTCCACCTCCGGTAAAGCCTGCCATAGCCCCGTAACTTAAAATCGTCACTATGGCCATAGTTCCCTGCTGGACTAAGAGAGGCATAGCCTCCGGTATGATCACCTCGCTTAAAATCTGCCAATGACTTGCTCCCAATGATTTGGCCATCTCTATCAGATTTTTATCTACTTCATTTAAGGTGTTCTCAACAAGTCTAGCTACAAAGGGAATAGCCGCTATAGCCAGGGGAGGAATCGTCCCCTTAACCCCGATTGTAGTAGACACCAGCATTCGGGTAAAAGGCAGGAGCAAAAGCATCAAGATGACAAAGGGAATTGACCTGAAGAGATTAATCAACCAGTCAAGGATCTTATAGAGGATAGGGTTTTCCCTAAGCCCTCCACGTTTTGTCAAAACCATCACCAATCCCAGGGCTCCGCCGAAGACAAAGGCAACAGCAGATGCCGCAAAAGTCATAATTAAAGAATTTAATGTTTCTTTTAAAAATAATTCAACCAAACTACTCATTATCTTCCTCATCCTCTACAAGAGATACACCAACTTGTTTTTCCTCCAAAAAGCTCAGCATTTGCTCAGTTACCTGGTTCACACTAATGACCAGTTGGCCATAGATGTTATCGCCGATCAACCTGGTATCAGCTTGGAGAATACTCATTTTTTGCCCTGTCAGAAGAACCAACTCAGCAACGACAGGTTCTGCAGCTTTCGTCCCGGAAAAACTCAACCTCAGTTTGGTTGCCGTTTTACTTTGCAATTCAG
Organism: uncultured Clostridia bacterium; assembly: GCA_947254895.1. Lineage (GTDB taxonomy): Bacteria > Bacillota > Clostridia > Saccharofermentanales > DTU023 > UBA5436. The sequence continues at coordinate 3,537 of CAMYEY010000047.1, read as the reverse complement.
TAGATTCTTTAATACCTAAGAGTTTTCTAGTTGCAGCATGCTTAGGTTGCTTAAAGATCTCACTAACCGGTCCTTCTTCAACAAGTTTTCCTTGGTCTAAGATAGCAACTCGATTACAAACTTGCTCAATAACAGCCATCTCATGGGTGATCATGATAACAGTCAGTCCCAGTGTCTCTTGTAGGTTCTTTAGTAATTTTAAAGTTGACTGGGTCGTGATAGGATCCAAAGCCGATGTTGCCTCATCGCACAAGATCAGTTTATTGTCGTTAATCAAGGCTCTAGCTATAGCAACCCTCTGCTTTTGACCTCCGGAAAGTTGAGCCGGATAGGCCATCAACTTATTCTCTAAGCTAACAAGGCTTAAAATTTCCTTGGCCTTACTTTCCCTTTCTTCTTTCTTGACACCCTTAAGCTTTAGGGGCAGGGCAACATTTTCCAAAACTGTTTTCTGGCTAAGGAGGTTAAAATGCTGAAAAATCATCCCTATACTACTTCTCAGGTCATTGAGTTCCTTTTCCTTAAGTTGGGCAATGTCATGCCCTCCGACAACCACTTGACCGGAGTCACATTGGATCAGGCCGTTGATCAACCTAACCAAGGTTGATTTACCTGCGCCACTCATACCAATGATCCCATAAAAATCATTATCCCTGATTGTCAGGTTAATATCGCTCAGAGCCTCAACCTCCCCAAAGCGCTTACTTACATTTATAAATTCAATCAATCCTTATTCCTCCCTTGCCGATCCAGTTGGACAATAACCAGGCTTCAATAAAAAAGCGGATGTCCAACTGGAACATCCGCTGTATTCGTTTCACGATAAAGTATGACGATTCTACATCAGAAGTCCCCTCCATGAATAGCTTTGTTCCGCATCATCATACCAGTCATACTATTCATATTCGGGTCTCCCTTCCGTGTAAATTCTTATGGATTGTAACACTATTAGTTTTTTCTGGCAAGGCCTGGCGACAAATTTTCATCAAGCCATTCACAACAGCTTAATGCCAAAGTAAACTGGACACTATTAGTAACTAGATGCAATTGCTCTTATTCCCTAAGCTTGGCCTTATCATGCAATTATTCTTCAAAATATTCAGAAATAAATTCGTCTAAAGACTCATATTCTCCAGTAGCATTATCTAACAATTTCAAATCTGAACCAGGAGATGTGCCAGGCAGAGAAGCATTTTGCCTAAGCTCTTTCTCAAAATCAGGTCTTGATAAAAACTGGCTTACCTCTGTATCAGACTTAATTATCGCCCTAGAACCGTATTCAAATCCAATAATAGCGTACATGTCAGTTGACTCAACATAATTAGCAAAAAACAAATATGTTTTCCCTGCCTCTAAAGTAATATCATTTTCATAACGGAAATTCTGATAAGTATTTTCCTTGTCGATATTTTCTTGTCCGGCCTCTTGGCGGTGCTTATCATCATTTGCAATCATTTCCGCCGGGGCATTTTTCTCATATTCTGCGATTGTTATTACACCACCAGATCTTCCGAAGTCGATAACATCTTGCTTTATTTCCCCCCTTAAATTTTTCAGTAGCAATATTTTCCCATATTCGTCAGGTATCGGATGAAAATTGCCATCCAGAACTGTGGTACTGCAACCATCGATACTTAAAACAGTTCCTATGAAAACATTAGACGAAAAATCTCTTAGCTCGGGCACATCCTCGAGCCTAATAATAGACTCCGCTTTAACCGTTACATCTAAATTATTAACTAAATCTGACTTGATTTCGTTTCTGTAATTATAGAAGCTCTTTGCTTTTAATAGATTTTGTTCTGGGTCTTCAACTTCCAATTTTCTCACAAGCTCTGTGCCAGAAATTTGAGTTTCTGATTTTCTTGGTCCTTTGTTATTGATCTTATTTTCGTGGTTAGTACAAGCACACAATGACAAAGTGAAAAATACCCCTATTAACAGTAATGATAGTTTAGCTTTCATATTTCCCCCGCTTGTTAAATAGCTGAGTTTGTTAACTTAAAAATTACTCTAAATACAGGTTTATCGATTGCAAGTTAAACTGCTATTGATTAAATTATAGCCTACTTACAAAGCTCCGTGAATTTCTCAGTTAAATTTGATATAATAAGTTCTGTTAGTCGCCACGATTAACCTGCGGCCGACTGTGGATTCCGTGCAAGGTCAGCTCGTGAACCCCGTCAGGTCCGGAAGGAAGCAGCGGTAAGCGGATCCTGGCTTGTGCCGCGGGTCAGTCTGCACCGGTCGCAGATTAGTCGTGGCGAATCTTTTTAGGAGGTTATATGAGTCATATTGCACTCTACCGCGAGTGGCGTCCTCAAACTTTTTCAGATCTTGTGGCTCAAAAACAAGTTACCTATCCATTAAAGCAATCGATTATTAATGGAGAAATCGGTCATGCCTATCTCTTTAGCGGCACCCGCGGTACGGGAAAAACCTCCACGGCTAAAATCTTTGCTAAAGCTGTAAATTGTTTACACCCCAAAGATGGTGATCCTTGCAATGAATGCGAAATATGCCAAGGAATCCAGGATGGTTCCATCATGGATGTCATAGAAATTGACGCTGCTTCTAATAATAGTGTTGATAATATCAGGCGTATTACAGACGAGATCGTATTTATGCCAACCCGGGCCAAATACAGAGTTTATATCATTGATGAAGTGCATATGCTATCTGCAGGTGCCTTTAATGCCCTTTTAAAAACTCTGGAAGAACCGCCATCCCACGCTATCTTTATTTTAGCAACTACAGAGCCGCACCGCATACCGGCTACAGTCATATCGCGTTGTCTCAGATTTGACTTCCGCCGGATAGGACAAGCGGATATTTTTGACAACTTAAAGAAGATCAGTGAAGCCGATCAAATTGGAATTGAGGATGATGCCCTCTCCCTGATTGCCCAGCTTTCAGACGGTGCTATGCGGGATGCTATCTCGCTTTTGGATCAGGCTAAATCCGGTCTCTCCGCCCCCATAACGAAGGCTAAACTATTTGATCTCGTTGGTATCGTCCAAGATGAGTTTTTAATGCGTCTGACCTCCTGTCTATTGACCTCCGACCTGGCAGGTGTGCTGGATTTGGTTGAAGATATGGTCATGTCTGGTAAAGACCTGGAGCGGTTTATTGCAGAATTCGCCCAATTTTTAAGAAATATTTTGGTTAGTAAAATCAAACAAAATATGGATGAGTGGTATGGCCTAGATGAGGCCGGTTTGAAGGAAGTTTATAGGCTCTCTCAAACTATGTCTGAGTTTCTCTTGCTTGACTGGATCAAGGAGATCTCTCAGCTTTCAGCCAACCTACGTTATGCCGGAGATATCAGACTGGCCATTGAAGTCAGCTTAATTAAGCTCATCCGGCAAAGGCAGGCGTCAGGTCATCTCGAGATCCCTGTTGGATCCCCTGGTGATACAAGATCGGGCCAAGCTCAAACTAAGCTGCCGGAAAAAGAAAGCAAAGCAAGCCTCACTCAGCCCACTCCTACCTCTGACGGAGGAGGAGCCCAACTGGAAACGATTCCTATCCCCCTAA
>CAMYEY010000046.1 GCA_947254895.1 uncultured Clostridia bacterium | reverse complement strand
CATACAGTGAATTTATAGAAAAGCAATAAAAAAATCGCGGTTTAAGAATATCAAGCTGTACAAATCAACAAACACACTCGAATATTTGCTATAATACTTATTGCCTTCTAAGAATGGCCCTTGCTGGCAGAATTAAAACTCTGGCTAGCCTGATAGATCAAAGACAAGAATGCTTTATAAGGATTCGTAGCGCAGAAAAAGAACAGGAGTTATTATGTTGTATCCCATTTTTTCAGAGAGTAGAACAGTACAGTCCTTAGACGGAATTTGGAAATTCAAGTTAGAGGATGAGTCCAACCCAACCGATTTCACTAAAGCTTTGGAAACCGATAGGCACATGGCTGTTCCTGGTTCTTTCAACGATCAGGGAGCTATCCGTGAGATCCGTATGCACTCTGGTTACGTGATTTATGAGCGTGAATTTAGGGTGGCTAAGAACCTTTTAGATGAGAGAATTGTCCTGCGTTTTGATGCAGCTACCCACCAGGCTGAGGTCTATGTAAATGGTAAATTTGTGACCAAACACAAGGGCGGCTTTATCCCCTTTGAGGCTGAGATCAATGACTTCATTCATCCGGGAAACAATAGGGTAACGGTCAAATTATCCAACCTGATCGACTACACCTCACTCCCTGTCGGCAACTATAGCAAGACCACTGATGAGAATGGCAAGGTTAAACACAAGGTTGTTGAAAACTTTGACTTCTTTAACTATGCCGGCCTCAACCGCTATGTCAAAATCTATACTACCCCCAGAAGCTATCTGGCTGACCTTGCGATAACCTACGATGTCGACTTAAAGGCCCTTACGGCTGATACCCACTTTGCTGTCACGACAGAGGGCGAAGTTGATGAAATCCAGGTCAAGGTCTTTGACCGGGAGGGCAAACTAGCCGGCCAAGGCAAGGCTGCTTCCGACCAAGTCGATGTCGCCATCCGGGATTTAAAACTCTGGCAGCCCCTCAAAGCCTACCTCTATGAAGCTGAGATTAGCCTCATCAAAGATGGCGAGACAGTAGACGTCTATGTCCAGCCCTTCGGAATCAGGACAGTGGAGGTCAAAGGTACCCAGTTCTTAATTAATGGCAAACCCTTCTACTTTAAGGGGGCCGGCAAGCACGAAGACTCCTATATTAACGGCAGGGGCATCAATGAGGCTGTCAACGTGGCTGACCTCAATATCATGCGCTGGATGGGGGCCAACTCCTTTAGAACATCCCACTATCCTTATTCAGAAGAAATGATGCGACTCTGTGACCGGGAAGGTTTTGTCGTGATCGATGAGTGTGCTGCAGTCGGTATGTTTGAAGGCTTTAGCGTTGACTCAGCCCTAGGCATGTCCGTCAAGACAACCTGGACGACACTGGATACCAGGGAGGCCCATGAGCAAGGAATGCGCGAACTCATTGCTCGTGATAAGAACTATGCCTGTGTCGTGATGTGGTCTGTCATGAATGAACCGGATTCAGGTGGACCGGGAGCCCATGACTACTTCAAACATATTTTTGACTATTCCCGTAAACTAGATCCCCAGAAGAGGCCTTTCGGCTATGTCAACTTCCAAATCTGTGGTATCGACAAAGACGTCTGTATGGACCTATCTGACGTGGTCATGCTCAACCGTTATTTTGGCTGGTACTGGAATACCGGAGATTTGGCGTCAGCAGAAAAAGAGCTGAGAGAAGACCTCCAGGCCTGGCATGCTAAATATCCGGACAAGCCCATCATGTTCTGTGAGTACGGTGCAGACACAGTGGCCGGTCTCCACGCAATTGATGATATCCCCTTTACCGAAGACTACCAGGTTAAATTCTACGAGGTTAACTCCAAGGTCTTTGATGAGTTTGACTTCTTTGTCGGTGAGCAGCTTTGGAACTTTGCTGACTTTGAAACTAAGACCGGTATCAACCGGGTCCAGGGCAATAAGAAGGGTATCTTTACCAGGGGGAGGGAGCCTAAGGCAGCTGTCCGCTGGCTGAAAAACCGCTGGACCAATATCCCGGACTTCGATTACAAGAAATAGTCACAGTTTATTCGTAAATTGAACTGGAGCAAGAAACCCCAGGGGCCTCTTGCACCACATCATGCTAAAAGGAGAATCGTATGACTGATACGAAACAGAGAAGTGTCGAAAAAGCCAGGCGGGGCCAGGCCTTGTCTAAACTTTTTGATACTATTGGTGGAATTTTTAAGCCGATCTTGATCGTTATTATCGGAGCAGGTGTCCTCCAGGCTTTGAGAGATATCCTCTTAATGGCCGGGGTAATCGGCAAAGTCAGCTCCTCTTATATCCTACTTGACGGCCTGGGCCAGGCAGTCTTTTATTTCCTGCCTATCTTTTTGGCTATCTCCAGTGCCCAAGTCTTCGGAGCAACTCCATTTTTATCAGCCGCTGTTGCAGCTTTCTTGCTCTTTCCCAATGTTGTTAATGTTTTTGAATGGGCCAACAGCGTGGGCTGGAACTTGACCCTCTTTGGCAGTATTCCGGTGACCTATGCTAAGTACCCATCGAGTGTCTTACCCATTATCCTGATCGTCTGGTTCCAGTCTAAACTTGAACCCATCCTTAAAAAGATTATCCCGGACCTCTTGAAGGCAATCTTTATACCTGTATTAACCTTGTTTATAACCTGTATCCTAGGTATGGTCATCATTGGACCGATCGGTACCTGGGTAGGTGATGGCCTTGCCCTGGCTATCGGTTGGCTCAATTCGATTGCTGCCTGGCTGGTCCCAACGGTAGTTGGAGCCCTCAGCCCCTTCTTGGTCATGACCGGATCCCATTACTCCCTCTTCCCGGTAGCCACCCAAAACCTGGCCCAGCTGGGTTATGATACGGTTCTTGGACCCGGCATGCTGTTTTCAAACATGGCCTTGGCGGGAGCTTCTTTTGCGATCGCCCTGAGGGCTAAACATCCTAAGTATAAGAGTTACAGTGCTTCCTCAGGTTTGACTTCACTCTTTGGCATTAGCCAGTCCTCCTTGTATGGGCAAGCCATTCCCTTGAAAACTCCTCTCATTGCCTCTATCATCGGTGGTGGAGCTGCAGGTTTTTATGCAGGTATTACCAATGTTCGCTGTACCGGCTTTATGCCGCCGGGTGTCCTCTCTTTGGTTGCCTATCTCACTCCGACCTCAAACTTGATTAATACCTTAATTGCAATGGTCATCGCCTTTGTTGGCACCTTGATTTTGACCGGTATTTTAGGCTTTAAAGAGCCTAGTGAAGAAGTTATCCAAGAGCTTACGGGTGAGGCAACGGAAGAATCTGAGAAAGCAGAAGAGATCATTGAAAGAGCCGAGGCGATCCAAGCTGTTGCCAATACGGCTGCAACTGCTGCCGGTGAAGCAAGCTTTGAGCAGCTCAGGGCAGAGGTTGAAACCGGAGTGGCAAGTATCGGCAAGGCAACTGGTGTCGTTAAACGGGACGCCCAGGATTTGGAGTTGATCGCTGAACATGCAGAAGCTCAAGCTGAAAAGGCCGTGAAAGCAGCGGAGGCTGCAAGGGAGGCGGCAGAAAAAGCAAAACGGGAAGAAGCCGAAGCTAAGGCGGCAAACCACGCTAACCAGCAGAATAAGTAGCCGGGAGGGATTTATGCAAAACTCTAATCGAATCCACAAAATCCTCGCCTTACTCCTCGTTGCTTTTAGCCTTTTTACCCTGGTGGCCTGTGGTGGACAAGCAAATGATAAGGATTATCAATCCTATCTGCCTCCCCCAACAGCCCAGCTAGGAGAAAGTGTTCAAATTGACCCCGACACCGTGTTGACGATCAAGGAGACAAGGATTGTGCCGGGGGATAAGGACCGGGAGATTCTGATCATCAGCTATGACTGGAAAAATATTTCCGGCAAAGCTAAGGTTAGCCAGGAGGCCTACCTGATCACGGCTAAACAAAATGGAACAGTTCTTGTGGGCGACCTCAGCCAGGTAGCTGACAAAACTAAGTTGGTTACCCAGGTTAAGGATGGGGACAGCCTTATTGGTATAGAGCAAGGTTTCATCCTTAACAGCCGTGACCCGGTCAAGCTATCGCTCGCAGGTAAAGAACACACAGTCTTTATAGATGGCAAACCAAATCCGGCCTATCCGGTTACGGTAGACCTGGAATTAGAATAAAGAAATGTAAGCAGAGTCCCGACTACGGCCGATAGTGCAAACTGCACCGATAGGCTGGAGAGTTGGGACTTGGTAAGCGAGATTATTAGTTAAGGAGTGAAGATTGATAAGATGGTAAAAGATGCTAAAACTGTGATTACAAATGGACAAACAGCTTTGGGAATTGAACTCGGTTCTTCTCGGATTAAGGCGATTTTAATTGACCGGGACGCCCGAATTTTGGCCCAAGGATCCTTTAATTGGGAAAATTCTCTGGTTGATGGAATTTGGACCTATGACCTGGATGATGTCTGGGCCGGTATCCGGTCTGCTTACCAAGATCTAGCCGCCTCTGTCAAGGAGCGGTACGACTTGGAATTGACTCGGTTTGGGTCGATTGGCATTTCAGCTATGATGCACGGCTATCTGGCCTTTGACCAGGCCGGAAAACTTCTGGTCCCTTTTAGAACTTGGCGTAATACGATGACCGAAGATGCGGTTGAAATTTTAGTTAAGGAGTTTAACTTTAATATTCCTCAGCGCTGGTCGATCGCCCACCTCTACCATGCTATTTTAGCCGGGGAAGATCACGTCAAAGATTTAGCATTTTTTACTACTTTATCGGGTTATGTTCACTGGCAGCTTACCGGTCAAAAGGTTTTAGGTATCGGTGATGCTGTGGGCATGTTCCCTATCAATGATGATAGTCGCGACTATGATGCTGATATGCTAGATAAGTTTGATACCCTCGTTGCCGACCAAGCCTTTACTTGGAAGATAAGGGATGTCTTGCCCAAGGTCCTAGTGGCTGGCCAGGCTGCGGGACAATTGACAGCGGATGGGGCCAAACTTTTGGATCCTTCCGGTAAGCTGGAAGCAGGGATCCCCCTGGCTCCACCTGAAGGTGACGCCGGCACCGGGATGGTGGCGACCAATAGCATCGTCCCTAGGACAGGTAACGTTTCTGCAGGAACATCCATTTTTGGCATGGTTGTCCTGGAAAAGGCCTTGAGCAAGGTCCACCTAGAGCTTGATATGGTAACAACCCCTTCGGGTTCCCCTGTTGCCATGGCCCACTGCAATAACTGTACCAGTGATTTTGACGCCTGGGTGAGACTCCTGGGTGACCTCTTGGGCCGTTTGGGATATGACGTGCCCAAGTATAAGCTTTACGATACCCTCTACTTTTCTGCTCTGGAAGGAGCCAAGGACTGTGGTGGGGTCTTGAGTCATAACTATGTTTCAGGAGAACATGTGACAGGTTTCACAGAGGGGCGTCCTTTAGTTGTCCGCATGCCGGATGCTGACTTGAGTTTGGCTAACTTTACTCGGGCCATGCTCAATTCAACCATGTGTACCCTCAGGATTGGCATGGATATTTTGACCGAAGACGAGGGTGTCAAGATAGATAAGATGCTGGGACACGGTGGACTCTTTAAGACAGAAAAAGTGGGTCAAACCCTCATGGCCAATGCCTTAAAGGTACCTATCTCGGTCATGGAGAGTGCCGGAGAAGGTGGTGCTTGGGGAATGGCTATTTTGGCCCTTTACTTGGTTGATGGCCAAGGGACAAGCTTGGAGGATTTCCTAGCTGACCGGGTCTTCAGCAGAGAAAAAGCCACAACCGTCGAGCCCAATCCGGATGACATGGCCGGATTTGACCGCTTCTTTGCTAGATATAAAGCTTCTTTAGCCGTCCAGAGGGCGGCCATAGAAGCCCTGCCTATGGATTAGGTGGGCGGGGTAGATCCCCTGGTCAAGGATAAGGGAACAATGCCCGGCAAGAATGAGTTTCGGCTGGGCAGATTATGTTAAAATATTTAATGAGATATAATTTATAGTAATTACGGAGGGTTATCACAAAATGAAAACCAGAGCAGTTCGCCTTTATGGCAAAAATGATATTCGTTTAGAAGAATTTACACTAGCCCCTTTAAAGGATAATGAGATCTTGGTTAAAAATGTGACCGACAGTATTTGTATGAGTTCATACAAGGCTGCAAACCAGGGGACGGAACATGTTCGTGTGCCAAATGATATTGCTGAGAATCCAATCATTTTAGGCCATGAGATTTGTGGTGAGATTGTTGAAGTAGGTAAGGACTGGGCCGGAAAATACAAGGCAGGAGATAAGTTTGTTATCCAACCGGGTCATAACAAGAATGGCTCCTTAATGGCTCCGGGTTATTCCTATACCCAGTATGGCGGCGATGCTACTTACGGTAACATGCCGGCAGACATCATGGATATGGACTGCCTCCTCCCTTATCATGGCGAGAGCTTTTTCATGGGGTCTTTAGCTGAGCCGGTTAGCACGGTTATCGGTGGCTTTAATTCTCTCTATCACCATAAGACAAAAGGGTCTTATGAACATGTGATGGGGATGAAAGAGGGCGGCAACCTGGCTATGATTGCTTCCGTTGGTCCTATGGGTTTAGCTGCTATCGCCTACATCTTTGCCATGGCTATTGAAGGCAAGAAGGCCAAAAGAGTTTTGATAACAGATATAGACCAAACCAGGCTTGATCGGGCCGAGTCCATTTATACACCGGCCTATGCTAAAGAATTAGGCTTTGAGTTAAAATATATGAATACATCCGGTCCGGACTCCTTCCAGGCTATGTTGGACTATACAGATGGTGAGGGTTATGACGATGTCTTTGTTCTGGCTCCGGTACCTGTTCTGGTCAAGCAAGCCCAGGCACTCCTGAAGTATGACGGTTGCCTTAACTTCTTCTCAGGCCCATCTGACCACACATTCTCTGTTGAAATGAATATGTACGATGTCCACTATTCCAACCATCACTTTGTTGGTAACTCCGGTGGTAACAATGAAGATTTGAGAGAGGCAGTCCGTCTTATTTCTGAGGGCAAACTTAACGTTGCTCCTATGGTTACCCACATTTTAGGACTTAAGGATGTGGCCTATGTCACCAACAATGTGCCCAAGATTCCGGGTGGTAAAAAATTGGTTTATCCCCACTGTGACATCCCCCTTACAGCGATTGCAGACTTTGCTGAAAAGGGTAAGGAAGATAAGCGTTTTGCAGACCTGGCTGAGATTATGTCTAGGAGCAACCAAGTTTGGAATGTTGAGGCTGAGCAGTACGTTATGAAGCATTTTGCTGTTGCGGACTGAGTCGATTAAATTATTAACCTGAGGGCGGAGGGGTAGCTGTTGCCCTTCCGCCTTTTTTACTTTTTAAAAATTGCTGAGTTTTTAGATTTACCACACCGATAAGGAGATTTATGACCGAAAAGATAGCTGTATTGTTTGATTGTGATGGGGTTTTGGTTGATTCAGAACCTGCCCTAGCCCAGATTGCTGCTGAGGTCCTTAGGGCTAGGGGGCTAGCTGCCAGACCGGAGGATTTTGCTCCCTTTATTGGGACGGGCGAGGATACCTATATTGGTGAGGTTGTTAAGATGCACGGCGGTAAGTATGTACCGGAGATCAAAGATGAAGTCTATGCTGCTTATATTAGGGAGGCCGGAGACTATGTCAAAAGTTTTCCCGGCTGCTTGGATCTTTTGGCTGAATTGAAATCGGCTGGAGTAAAAACCGCAGTTGCTTCTTCTGCAGACCTTATCAAGGTGAAAGCGAACCTTAAAGCTCTCGGTTTTTCTGGATTTGACGCTGTGATCAGTGGCAGTGATATTGAAAGGAAAAAGCCCTTTCCTGACATCTACCTTTTAGCTGCTGAAAGACTGGGCTTTGACCCCTCCGTTTGTTTAGTGGTCGAAGACGCCACTGCGGGTATTGAGGCGGGAAACCGGGCCGGGATGACAACCATTGCCTTTACCTCCGCTTGTTCAGCTTCTGAAATGGAGGCTGCCGGAGCTGACTATGTGGCCGGTAGCTTTTCTGAAATCCGAGAGATTATCCGGAAATTTTACTAAGCTTATACTATTAGCTTAAAAAATCCCCCGGCGACTGATGTAACCGGGGGATTTTTAAGTTTTACTAAATTCCCTAATAACTTACTTTAAAGCAAGCGACTATCTTATTGTCTTGTAGAGAGGACCATAGGCCTGGCAGGCTCTGAAGTCTTGACCTTCTTTGTCCATGCCAAAAGCGTTCCAGGATGCTGGACGGAAGATTTTGTCTTCTTCAACGTTGTGCATGGAGATGGGGATCCTTAACATAGAAGCCAAGGTGATGACATCGGCACCAACATGGCCGTAGGAGATGGCACCATGGTTGGCGCCCCAGTTGTTCATCACGTCGTAGGCAGACTTAAAGGCACCCTTGCCGGTTACGCGAGGAGCGAACCAGGTTGATGGCCAAGCGTAGTCTGTTCTCTTCCAGAGAATGTCAGAAACTTTTTCTGGTAAATCTACGGTCCAGCCTTCAGCAATCTGGAGACAAGGTCCAAGGCCCTTAACGATATTAAGACGGATCATGGTTACTGGCATTTCGGCTTTCGTTTCAAAACGAGAGGAGAAGCCGCCACCACGGAAGTAGCCATTGTTAGCTGCGTTGTAAGTGGTTGCATCCAAGCAGGCCTTAACGTCAGCGTCGGTCATTTCCCAGAAGGGCTTCATGCAAGGTTTACCATCTTTATCTTTGACCTGTCCGCAAGCATCAATTGTTGCAGCACCGGAATTGATCAGGTGGAGGAAGCCGTTGGCATCCTTGGAGTGTCCTTCAATATCGTAACCGGTTACCCGTTTGACCGATTCGCCATTCCAGCAGGTTCTGACATCAGCAAAGATTTGAGACCTGTTGGTTAAGAGGTGGAGGAGAAGCATACCGGCTGCGTTGAGAGTATCGTTCTCTGTAGCCAAGAGGTAGGGCTCACGAATTCCGTTCCAGTCAAAGGGGGTGTTGAGCATGGATTCAGCAAAGTCGGCGTTGGGGTAGAAGTCGGTCCACTGTCTCTGACCTTGGAAGCCGGCGGCGATTGCGTTGTGGCCAACGGCTTCTTCTTCGTTACCTTCTCCCAGGTTGTTGTTTCCAACCATGAGGTCACGGATGATCATCATCATCTTAACGGAGAATTCCCACTCTTTATCCTTTACTTCGCGAGATTTTTGGAAGTCTTCGGGGTTGATATCAAAACCTTCTTCGATATTTTCTTTAACCCAAGCGAGAGCCTTCTCAAATTCGGCCTTGTCATAAATACCCAGGTCCATCCTACGGATGATTTCGACTTCATCTACCGACTCAACTCGCATGCCCAGATATTCTTCGTAGAAATCGTGGCTGATCATAGAACCGGCAATACCCATACAGGCTGAACCAATCTGGAGGTAGGACTTGCCTCTCATGGTAGCAGCAGCTACGGCAGCCCGGCCGAAACGCAGGATCTTTTCTGCGACATCTTCCGGAATCTCTGTATCATCGGCATCTTTAACGTCTTTGCCGTAGATACCGAAAGCAGGCAGACCCTTTTGTGCATGAGCAGCGAGGACAGCTGCCAGGTAAACTGCGCCTGGACGTTCAGTGCCATTGAAGCCCCAAACGCCTTTGATGGTCAGGGGGTCCATATCCATGGTTTCTGCACCATAGCACCAGCAGGGTGTGACGGTTAAGGTAATATCGACACCTTCTTGCTTGAATTGCTCGGCACATTGAGCAGCTTCTGCCACCCTACCGATTGTGGTTTTGGAAATGACAACTTTGACGGGATCTCCGTTGGTGTATCTGATATTGTTTCTCAACAAGTCTGCTGCTGATTTTGCCATGTTCATTGTTTGATCTTCCAGGGATTCCCGGACATTCAACTTACCACGACGTCCATCAATAACAGGACGGATACCAATTACCGGAAAACCTCCGATTAATCTGCTTTCTGCCATAAATTCCTCCTAATTTTCATCTTGAGGGGCGACCTTATGTTCTTTAGCTACCCCATAGTCAAATAAATCAATTTGTTTCTTAACCGGATAAACAATTCATTTGAATGGTTTTATGTTATATTAGTACAAAAGTTTGTGCTAATTGATTAAGAACTTCCAATATTATAGAATATCGTTGTAGCAAATGCAAAAAAAAGGAGGGCCTGATGAATAAAGTTTTGGCGATAGATATGGGAGCAACCTCGATTAGAGGAATTGTCGGCTATGTTGAAGAAGGTAGATTACAAACCCAAGAGGTTATGCGGATGTCACACGACCTTATCGAGAAGGATGGTCGACGGCATTGGCAATGGTCCAAGATTATTTCTAAAATCGTTGAAACTATAAATAATCAAAGTGGTCTGACTAGCCTAGCCTGTGATACATGGGGGGTTGATTTTGGCATTTTGGATAAGTCGGGTCAATTGATTGAAGATCCCGTATCCTACCGTGACCCTTTGCACAACCAGGGCTTTGACCGGGTTAAATCAGAGATGGACCTCTACGAGCTTTTTAAGTTGACCGGCAACCAGATCATGTCGATCAATTCTCTTTTTCAGTATATGACTTTAAAAATTAGAGAGCCGGCTAAG
>CAMYEY010000045.1 GCA_947254895.1 uncultured Clostridia bacterium | reverse complement strand
TTCTAGCTTCCATTACCCGTCCCTTAAATTCCCGGTAGACCTCTTCCATATTTTTTATGATCAAAAGCCTTGAGGGATCGGACAGGGGGAGGAGGGGGTTAAAGAGGTCGACTCCGGCCCCCTGGGCTACCAGCTCATGTTTTAGGTCAAGTTTTTTGAGGGCCTGGTCAAATTCAGGATAGAGGGAGACGACGCCGATTGAGCCGGTTAAGGTATTTAAGTTAGCTAGGAGTTTTTTACCGGTGGAAGCTATATAGTAGCCGCCGCTGGCACAATATTCACCCATGGAGACATAAATAGGAAGTTTTGTTGCCTTGAGGAGACGGTAGATTTTTTCTGATTCCAGGGCAGAGCCGCCGGGGCTATTTATCCGGAGGACCAGGGCTTTGATGTTTTTATATTTAGCCAGCTGGTCGAGTTTATTTTGGACATTTTTGGCTGAAATAGTAGGACTATCTCCGGAGGATGGGCTAATTTTTCCCTCCAGGTAAAGGAGGCCGATATTGTAATCTGCTTTGGACTTTAACTTAGACCCGGCCAGTTCTTTTTGTTTGGCCTTGCGGTATTTATCCAGATCAACGGTCTCTTCCTTATCATGTAACTTCAGGTCTTGGTCAGACCTCGTCCCGTCAATTAAGCCTTGGTTTTCGGCTTCCTGAGGATTGATAAAGAGGAGGTCACCCTCCAGGATTTGTTTTTTGATATCGACATTTCTTTCATCCAAAACCAGCTTGGTGAAGTTCTTAAGTTCACTTTTCCCCATCTTCTCCAGAGATTTCCGCCGAGCATCACTCATGTGGTTATTGGCATAGGCTTCTCCGGCCACCTTATAGTCGCCAATATGGATGGCTTGCAGGTTGATTCCCAGCTTGTTAAGCAGGCCTTTCTTGTAAATATCCTGGTAGCAATAGCCCCGCAAGAGGAGGCGGGAATTTTGTGAGTCGTAGAGGTAGATTTTGGAGGCCAGGAGGGCTGCCTGGTAGCTAGACCGATCTAAAAAGCTGGCAATGGCAGTAACCCGTTTTTTAGCCCTGAGTTCTTTAAAGAGGGGGCGGAGGTCCTCGACCTGACTGGCTGAGAGGCTCATCCTGTCAATATCCAGGATGACCTCTTCAATTTTAGGGTCCTCTGTCATGATCTTGATAAGGTCTATCAGGTCCTGGAAGAAAAAAGCTTTATCGGTCTGGAAATCCAGGACTTGGCCATCTTCAGCCAACTTGTCAAAAGCTACTAAGATCCGTTTTTCAGTGCCCTTTAGCCGGTCTTTGCTAGCTTTTTTGCCGATGACTATAGCTGCCCCTATGAGGGTAACGATGGTGATCAATAATAGAAAAAAGAAGGCTGTTAAAAGAGATTCAAAAATAAGGCTCATGGACAAACTCCTGTCATTCTACTGCTTATTGCTTTAGTGAGGCTCGCTTTTGCTGCACCTTCCTTAATCTTGTGGTTCGACAAACTTTTGCACTAGGTTAACCAGGGTCTCCAAGGCCTTTTGCATGGTTTCTACGGAGAGAAACTCATACTTGCCATGGAAGTTTTCGCCGCCGGTAAAAAGGTTGGGGCAGGGCAGACCCATATAGGATAGGCGGGACCCGTCCGTACCACCTCGGATAGCGTGTTCCTTGGCTTCTATTCCGGCCTCGGCCATGGCCTCTTTGGCATAGGCGATTAAGAACCTATAGGGCTCTACCTTAGCCCGCATATTGTAGTAAGAATCTTTGATGGTCAGCTTAAAGATTTCCTGGCCGGAAAACTCTTGGTTGAACTGGTCTACTAAGTTTGCCATAAACTTTTTTCGCCTGGCAAAGTTGTCTTGGTCAAAGTCCCTGATGATGTATTCCAGCCTGGCTTCTTCAACGGAGCCGGACATGTCCGTAAGGTGGTAAAAGCCTTCGTAACCTTCGGTCTTTTCGGGGGTTTCGTCTGCCGGCATGGCCAGGATATAGCGGGCCGCTAAAGTCATGGCATTTCTTAACTTACCCTTGGCGGATCCCGGGTGGACGCTCAAGCCATTGACTTCTACTAAAGCCGAAGCGGCATTAAAGTTTTCCCATTCAATTTCACCGAGGACAGAGCCGTCAACGGTATAGGCAAAGTCTGCCCCAAAACCTGCGACATCAAAGAGGTCAGCCCCGCGGCCGATTTCTTCGTCTGGCGTAAAGGCGACTTGGATGTCTCCGTGCTCGATTTCAGGGTGTTTTGTCAGGTACTTGGCTAAGGCCATAATCTCGGCCACGCCGGCCTTATCGTCTGCACCTAGTAGACTGTGGCCATCCGTCACAATGATTTCCTGCCCCTCGTACTTGGCCAGGTTGGGGAAAAGTTCTTGGTCCAGACTAATCGCCGGCTCCTTGTCAGCCAGGTAGTCGGGATGGTCTTGGTTGAGAATGACCGGCTGGCCTTCGTAGGTTAAACGACGGGCCTTGACGTCTTTTCCAGACATATCCGGGGAGGTATCCATATGGGCGATGAGGCCTATCTTATGTTGGCTAGGCCGGTTACCCGGTAGACTGGAATAGATGTAGCAGTGGTCATCCAACTTGACTTCAAGGCCGAGGTCCTCTAGGTCGACCTTGATCTTTTTAGCCAAGTCCCAAATTTTATCACTTGAGGGACAGGAGGGGCTTTTAGGGTCTGATGTTGTTTCATATTGGATGTAGTCTGTAAAATATTCCAAGGCGTAGCGAAGAATTTCAGAGTCTGTGTCTTTGTATAATTTCATTTGCTGTCTCATTTCTGTTTTTATTTTTTTTATAATCATAATCGTTTCTGTCAGGCCTTACAAATTGACGTGATCCCCATGATCCAGTATCATCTGTTTTTACCGCTAAGGCTGGTATTGGTAACAATGGCTACCATATGGTGGTGTTTACTATAATAAAATAAAATAAATGTTTGTTTGTCATTGATTTGTTATTTAAATATGTTATTTAAATAGGTGTGAAAATCCCGCTGAGACTATTTAGATTTTGCGAGGTACACCTCATTGGGTAGAAAGAGATGGAAAAAGTTGGATACTAAAATTAAAGGATTTTTCAATCAAACCCTATGCCTACTTTTGGCATGCTTCATGTTTATAAGTGTTATGCCTTCAACCGTTTTGGCAGAGGAGTTGCAAGGAGAGGTGGCCCCGCAGCGAGTAGGAACTACTCAGGTAGACCCTGGTAGTCTTGCTAAGGTTAGTTATGTATTCTTGGCTAAGGATGCCAAGGGAGAGCCCATCAAGGATATTCCTCAAGAAATCTTACAAGAGTTGCCCCAAGCCCAGACTAAGAATATAGGTGAGAAGGTGAATTCTACACCACTCCAACAAAACCAGTTCGACTCCCCTTATAAAGATAGACCGGGGACGTGGAGCTTTAGCGGTTGGAGTCGGGATAACCTTGTCGTATCAGGCGATCTGACAGAGGATACCTTTGTTGGTACTTGGACTTTTACAGATAAAGATAGTGCCGCGGCACAGTCTAACGAAGAGAATTCTCTTGCACCTAAGCAGATGAGTTTGCGTAGTGGGGAAGCCACACAAGCCGGCCAATCTAAAGTCTCTTACAAGTATGAGGCAAAAGATGCCATGGGTAGGGTTATCACTGATATTCCTCAAGAGGTGTTAGCTACCTTACCTCCGGAACAGGCCGCAGGAGTAGGTGACAGTGTCAATCCGGGAACGCCTACTACAACTAAATTTGATAACTCATCCTATAAGGACAGAAAAGGCCACTGGCGTTTTAAAGGTTGGGAGAAGAAATCTCTAACTGTATCCGGTGATGCAACGAAAGATGTTTTTGTCGGTAATTGGGAATTTAGAGATTTAGGTTTTGGTAGAAGCCCATATATGGGTAATCAATTTATCGATGTTGATCTCCAGAAAACAATGAAGGTCGGTAAATTTACTATAGAAATAAAATTAGATAGGCTCGAGGGAGTAGAGCGACCTAATCCCGATCCATTTTCACTGCCTGAAACTTATGAAATAAGAAAGTCCCTTGTAGGCGATCCTGATAAAAAGGGTAATGTTTGGGGACGATTTGAAACTAGTGAAAAGGTAGCTACTGGTAGATATAGGAAAGATAATAATTTACCTAAATGGGAGAAAGATGCTACTGAGGGTGGATATTTAATAGATTCTTACGGTAAAGCTGTAACACTACCACTTTTCGATGAAAATGGAGTTGGTATAGAGTATCAAGTTCAAAATCTGGATATGCCTTTTCATGAAGACGGCAAACAAAGTAATCATCATCATCGCTGGTGGAGACTTAATGGCACGCCGGGACATGCATTCGAAAAGAACGAAGAGACCGGTGAAAATATCATGAGACTTAATAACTATGAAGGTTATACAGAGTTAGTAAGCTCAGAATTTCGTAGCACATGGTTAACAAGTACTCCTGAAGCAGATCGTCCTGAAATAAGAGCGATAGTCCCTTCTAATGATCCTGAATTAGGTTCAGTATATGTTCCTTTATTGAAGAAAAACTATAAAGATAATCCAGATAATTTCGTGCGTGTGAGAAGTGATGGAGTAAATGATTCTTGGCTTCATAATTATACATATGATGAAGATAAGGAACAATTTGGTCTCCTCGATCATTATAGAGATCAAGACACAGGTGAAGAATTTTCTGACTTGAGGGAGAAGTTTCCTGTAGCACTCGAAGGCATTGACCAAGACGGCTTTATCGAAAAAGACGGTCACCGTTTTAAATCCAGCATTACCTATGACATCTATGATGGTGCTTTCGCAACCTTCCAAGAAGAATATAAGCTTACCTTCCACACAGAGGGTGGCGAGTTTTCTGATCAGAAAACTGAGAAGTTTTTCCCGGTTCTTCATGGGGATACTTTCAGTCAAGCAGTTGAGGAGCCAACCCGCCAGTACTATATCTTTAAGGGCTGGCGCCTAGGCCTGGCAGATCCCCTCAAATCCTTTGACCCGGCAGCAACTACCACTGTTACCAACAACATGGATATTTACGCTATCTGGGAAAAGAAACCCATGGTCGTAACGGAAGAACCTAAGGTAACGGATGGGTCCGGCAACCAAGTTACTGACAAGGATTACCGCAAAGTAACCTTTGATGCTAATACGGGTGCCTTTGCCGATGATAGCACGGCCGTATCCTACTGGATCCTGAAAGATGCTAGTTTTGCTGAGGCTAAAGATTATACAGACAAGACAGGTAAAAAGATCCTGCTTGTACCTACTGCCACTAAAGACGACCACGATTGGCTAGGCTGGGCTGATAAGAGCGATAAAACAGCTGCCGACTATAAGACTGATATGTCAGATTTTACACAAGCGGCAGACTCTAAAGACCTGACCTTCTACGCTATCTATGTAGAAAGAGCCAAGGGAACTGTAAATTATGAGTTCAAGGCAAAGGATGCTGACGGAAACGCGATAGCAAACTTGCCTGCTGAACTGGAGGCAGTGTTACCTACAGATGATACGCAATACCGACTTGCCAGCAAAGTACAACCTAAGGCGGTGGCCCAAAAGGTCAGTGCTACCTATGATGGCAAGGCCGGTAACTGGATTTTTGAGGGCTGGTCACCAACAGAATTGACGATTACAGACCAAGAAAATAAGTTTGTTGGAACATGGAAGTTTAATATCAATAAATACACCCTCACCTTTGATACTGAGGGGGGGAAGTTTTCTGATTCTGGTCAGAAGAAAGCTTACTATGTGCTGCATGGGGATACTTTAAAAGTAGCGGAAGCTAATGCTGTTAAAGAACCAAGCCGCCAGTACTACACCTTCAAGGGATGGCGTGTGGGAACAGCAGACCCGGTTACCCTATTTAACCCGGTAGATCCTGTCACCGGAAACATGGACATGCACGCCATGTGGGAAAGGAAACCCCTTGTTGTAACTGAAGAACCTAAGATTGCTGATGGATCCGGTAATCAAGTGGTTGATAAAGACTATCGCAAAGTGACTTTTGATGCCAATACGGGCGCCTTTGCTGGTGACAGCAAGAAGGCATCCTACTGGATCTTAAAGGATGCTAGCTTCGCTGAAGCTAAAGATTATACTAACAAGGCCGGTCAAAAGGTCTTGAGTATACCGACAGCACATAAAGACGATTACAACTGGCTAGGTTGGTCTCAAGACCAAAGTAAGACAGCTGCCGACTACAAGACCGATTTGACTAACTTTACAGAAGTAGCCGGTTCAACAGCTGACCTGACTTTTTACGCTATCTATAAAGAAAAGCCTAAAGGAACCGTTAGCTATAAGTTTGAAGCTAAGGATGCTAACGGTGCGTCTATCGCAACCTTGCCCCAAGAGCTGAAGGCCTTATTGCCGACAGATAGTACACAATACATAGTTGATACAAAAGTACAACCTAAGGCAGTTACAAGCCAAAAGCTTGATGCTACCTATGACAATAAACCCGGTAGCTGGAATTTTGGAGGATGGTCACCGGCAGAGCTGACGATCCAAGAAGGCAGCAATACCTTTACCGGTGTTTGGTCCTTTGTGGTTAAGGAATATACGTTAACTTTCCATACAGAAGGTGGGAAGTTCTCTGACGCGACAACTGAGAAGGCTTTCCCGGCCCATCACGGAGATACTTTTACAGAGAAAGTCCAAGATCCAAGCCGTGAATTCTACACCTTTAAGGGTTGGCGTGTAGGTAAAGAAGACCCTGTTAAGCCGTTTGATCCGACAGAACCCATCACCGGTAGCATGGATATGTACGCTATGTGGGAAAAGAAACCCATGGTCGTAACGGAAGAACCTAAGGTAACGGATGGGTCCGGTAATCAAGTAGCTGACAAAGAGTACCGCAAGGTGACCTTTGATGCTAACACGGGTGCTTTTACGGATAATAATACGGCCGTATCCTACTGGATCCTCAAGGATGCTAGTTTCGATGAGGCCAAGGCGGAGACAAATAAGGCTGGTCAAAAGATTTTGCTAGTACCGACAGCTAATAAGGATGACCATAATTGGCTAGGCTGGTCTCAAGACCAAAGCAAGACGGCTGCTGACTACAAGACCGACTTAACTGACTTTACAGAACAAGCCGGCTCGACAGCTGACCTGACCTTCTACGCCGTTTATACAGAAAAGGCAAAAGGAATTGTAAAATATACATTCCAGGCTAAAGATGCTGATGGTAAGGTCATTCAAACCTTGCCGGAAGAATTGAATGCTTTATTGCCGAGCGACAATACTAGGTATTTATTGGAGAACAAAGTAAAAGTTACACCAAAAAATCCTACAAAAACTCAAGTTGAAGGAAATTATGCCGGTAAGGCGGGTACATGGAACTTTGAGGGTTGGGAACCAAGCAAACTTGAAGTCAAGGAAGCGGTCAATACCTTTGTAGGTACATGGTCCTTTAAAATCAATACTTACAAATTAAACTTCCACACAGAGGGTGGAAAGTTTACTGACCAAAAAACCGAAAAGACCTTTACAGTCCTTCACGGCGAAAGATTAACAGATGCGGAAGCAAAAGAAGTCAAAGCTCCGACACGTCAGTACTACACCTTTAAGGGTTGGCGCGTAGGACAAAATGATCCGATCATTGCTTTTGATGCTCAAGCTCCTGTCAGCAAAAATATGGATATGTATGCCATGTGGGAAAAGAAACCCATGGTTGTAACAGAAGAACCCAAGGTGCCGTCCGAAGCAGGCGGTCAAGTGCCGGATAAGGAGTACCGCAAGGTGACCTTTGACGCTAACAGCGGTGCATTTGCTGATGACAGCAAGTCCGTATCCTACTGGATTTTAAACGATGCTAGTTTTGAGCAGGCACTTCAGGCGGTTAATCCGCAGGGTGATAAAATTCTGGCCATCCCGACCGCCCATAAGGCCGATGATTACGATTGGCTGGGCTGGGCTGACAAGAACAATAAAACTGCTGCCGATTACAAGGCCGACTTGACCGGCTTTACAGAAACAGCCGGCTCGACAGCTAATCTGACCTTCTATGCCGTTTACAAAGAGAAGGCCAAGGGAACCGTTAGCTACAAGTTTGAAGCTAAAGATCCTAATGGTGCTGCTGTCTCAGCTTTACCGCAAGAGCTGAAGGCCTTGTTGCCGACAGATAACACCCGCTATCTACTTGGGGCTAAGGTACAACCTAAGAATCCCGATCAGACTAAGGTTAGTGGAACGTATGACGGAAAGAAAGGTAACTGGACCTTTGCAGGCTGGACACCGGAAAGCATCGATGTCCAAGAGACGGGCAATAGCTTCACCGGAACGTGGAATTTCGTTGTCAATAAGTATAAACTCACCTTTAACACGGAAGGTGGAAAGTTTTCTGACAACGAACAAACAAAAATCTTCTCAGTGCAACATGGTGATTCCTTGAAAGCTGAGGATTTTGCGGCTGTTAAAGCCCCAACCCGTGACTACTATGTCTTCAAGGGTTGGCGTGTAGGAAAAAATGATCCGGTCAAATCTTTTGACGCAACAGCCCCTGTAACCCAAAACATGGACATGTATGCCATTTGGGAAGAAAAGCCTGTTGTAGTTACGGAAGAGCCAAAGTTACCCGGTGGGCAGGAGAAGGATCCTGATTACCGTAAGGTTACCTTTGATCCGAATAGTGGACTATTTGGTAATAGTGATCAAGAGATACCCTACTGGTTCTTAAAGAATAAGAGTTTTGCCGAGGCAAGAGCCGCAGTGAATGCTGCAGGTTCCAAGTTGTTGGTGATCCCGACAGCTACTAAAGATGAGTATGACTGGATGGGTTGGGCTGAGGATAAAGCTGGAAATCCGGTTAAGAGAGATTTAAGTGACTTTACAGAAGCGGCCGGCTCGACAGAAGATCTACTCTTTTATGCCATTTATAAAGAAAAGGTCCAAGGAACAGTAAGCTATAACTTCCTGGCAAAGGATTCTGCAGGAAATATCCTTTCCATACTGCCTGAAGAACTAAAAGGCTTGTTGCCGGAGGATACACAGCAGTATGCGGAAGGCGATAGGGTACAAGCTAAGACACTTGCAACAACCAAGGTTAAAGCTATCCACGCTAACAAGGAAGGAACCTGGAATTTTGAAGGCTGGGAGCCGACAGAGCTTCAGATCAAAGATAAAGGTAACAAATTTGTTGGCACATGGAAATTTACTCCTAAAGCTGAAAAACCTGACCAACCAGGGGATAGGGATTATAGGATTCATTTTGATTATGCTGGCGGCTGGGATAGCACAGGCAAACTTAGCCACACCATCCATGCCAAAATGAACGAAAGCATAAGGCTTATCGAAGCTCCGGTGAGAGTTGGCTATAGGTTCCTCTATTGGGAGGACAGCCGTTACAATCCGGGCGATACCTACGTCGTCAAAGGTGACCGAGAGTTTAAGGCTGTCTGGGTCAAAGTGACACCGGGTTCCGGTCAATCAGGCCAGCCGGGCAACTATGGCCAAGGCCACACAAGTGGTAAAACGACGCAAACTTCAAAGGCAGGAACCATGCTCCCCAGGACAGGTGAAATGACCTATGTACCCTTTGTCCTAAGCTTAATCTCGGTAGCCCTCATCCTAATTGCTGTTAGGAGAAAAGAAGTTAGAAAATAAAGTATAAATCCAATCCGGTAGATGAGAAGGAGGGTCTCTTAATGAGAGACCCTTCTTTTTATTTGTGCTTGATTGTAAAATTAAATTCCAGTTTGAAAACTTACTCTGAAATTTAACTTTGCAATTTAGGAACTTTATAATTTAGACATTTTTTTACTTCAATTCGCCTTCTCAGCTGTAAATGTAGTAAAATCAGGCTATTCAGGTTATTTTATAATTAACCTTTGTATATAATCTGCTATAATTTAGAAGAATAATGCAGTGATATAATAAGTGAGCAAGAGCTGCGATAATGCCACTACATGTGGATGTGCAGATTCTCGATAGTGACAGATAAAGCAACAAGACGATCAAGAATCCATCCGGATGATGGATGCTTCAACCATAAACACATAATAGTAACCGGGGAGTATTTATGAAAACCTACCTTAAAAGATTTATAGTCTGTATGATTGCCATGACAATAATGATTTCTGTGCCAATGGGAACTTTTGCCGCAGAAACAAGCAAATACCAAAATTCAATAGATGCAGAACCAACGAAGCTTCCGGATGGCGAAACGACTGCAGATTTTATCAAGAACCCGGAGCAACCCAAAATCTATACGCTGCGTACCGACTACAAGGTGGAACGAGATGGAAAATATGACATCAACTACCAGCCCTATGTGGCAACCGTAGGGGCAGCGGCTACTCAAGAAGAAAAAGACAAGGTAGATAAGACTATTAAGCTTCCGGATTTCCCAGGCTATGATATGCCAAAAAAGAACGGCGCTCCACTAGACGATTTTCATATCAACTACGACACAGTAGTGAACGAAGCTAAAACCGATACCCAGCCCAGTGGGAACGACGAGTATGGAAAAATTTACCAGAAAACTCAAGACTTTAATTATGATGCCAAAAAGCAGACGTTTGAAGTCAGACACGTTTTCCAGGATATCAGTGATTTTGATAAATACGGCAATAAACCTGGGGCTGTCTCTTATACACATCTGACGCTGCCGACGATTCGCCACCGGTGT
>CAMYEY010000044.1 GCA_947254895.1 uncultured Clostridia bacterium | reverse complement strand
AAGAAAAACTGGGCAACCTTGCCTTGGAAACCAAACATCGAAACAAGAGTTGAAGGTAGCATCAAAACTGAAACTGCAAAAATAACAGGCAAGACACCACTTTGGTTAACCTTAATCGGCAAATAAGTGCTCTGGCCACCATACATTTTCCGTCCAACTACCTTTTTGGCATATTGGACAGGTACCCTTCTTTCAGAAGACTGGATGAAGACAACCAGGGTGACAATCGCCACAAAAACAACAGCAACAAGGATAACACCTAGAACAGCTAAAATATGGCTGGACTGGCTCCATAGCATAAAGCTGACATAAATCATCCGGACAGTATTCGGAAAACCCGAAATAATACCGGTAAAGATGATCATCGAAATGCCGTTACCAATACCCTTATCGTTGATTTGCTCACCTAACCACATAATGAAAGTAGAGCCTGCTGTAAAGCTGGAAATGACAACCAGTGCATTCAGTGCTGGAGGCAGCGTAGATACGCCAGCAGACCTGGTTGAATACCAATAACCTACCGACATAACTAGAGCCAAAGCTATCGTCACAAAACGAGTAATCTTCTGAATCTGCCTACGCCCCGCTTCACCTTCCTGGGATAAACGCTCCAGGTAAGGAATGGCGGCTGTTAACAGCTGAACAATAATCGACGCATTAATGTAGGGTTGAATACCTAGGACAAAGATTGGAACAGCACGCACGGTTTCACCCGACAAGGTAACACCAGTGATGGTCTGCATAAAACTACCATACTGGCCCAAGCGGTGCATAAATGCGGTAAAAGCCGCAACACTAATACCAGGAACAGGTATCGCTGTACCCAAGCGGTAGATCAGCATGACAAGGATTGTAAAGAGAATTCTTTTACGCAACTCATCAATTTTAAAGGCATTGCGGAGTGTTTCCAACATGTTACCCATGTTATACCTCCTCTACTGTGCCACCGGCATTCTCAATTTTTTCCCTAGCTGACGCGGTAAAAGCATTAGCTCTCACGGTTAATTTTTTTGTTAATTCTCCTCTACCAAGAATCTTGATACCATCATTAACCTTAGGCATGGTCAAGACGCCACTATCGTGGATAAGTCTTTCGTCTACCACAGTTCCATCCTCAAATTTATTTAAGGATTCGACGTTAAT
The DNA here is from genome assembly GCA_947254895.1 of uncultured Clostridia bacterium. Classification (GTDB taxonomy): domain Bacteria; phylum Bacillota; class Clostridia; order Saccharofermentanales; family DTU023; genus UBA5436. The sequence goes on along the minus strand of CAMYEY010000044.1, from coordinate 10,044 downwards.
TTCATGATAATGCTTGGCAAAAATCTTATTGTTAAAACCGCGTTTAGGCACACGACGGTAAAGAGGCATCTGGCCACCCTCAAACTGAGGTCTAACCCGGCCACCAGACCTAGCGTTCTGGCCTTTATGACCACGACCTGCGGTCTTGCCGTTACCACTGCCCTTGCCACGTCCTCTACGGTTATTATTTTTAGTTGCGCCTGGAGCCGATTTTAAATTGTTTAATTGCATTTGAAACCTCCTACGCCTGCTCTACTTCGACTAAATGTTTAACGACTTGTAGCATTCCTTGAGTTGGAGCGTTATCTTCCTTAATCACAAAGTGGCCGATTTTTGATAAGCCCAAAGCCTCTGCTGTAGCTACTTGTTTTTTCTTACAGCCGGCCAAACTGCGTTTTAAAGTAATCTTTAACTTACCCATGCTATCCTCCACTTAAATCTCATCTACGGAAAGCCCGCGTTTTTTTGCAACCATCTGAGGTGACAGTAAGGACTTCAAACCCTGCAAGGTAGCGTTAGCAACATTGTTCGGATTATTTGATCCCAGAGATTTTGTCTTAATATCTTGGATACCGGCCAGCTCACAAATAGCCCGGACAGGACCACCTGCAATAACACCTGTACCTTCTGCAGCAGGCTTTAACAATACCCGACCAGCACCGTATTGACCAGTGATCTCGTGCGGGATTGTATTTTCAGCCATATTAACCTGGATCATATTGCGTTTAGCCTCATCCCTTCCCTTACGAATAGCATCAGGAATTTCAGCGGCTTTACCCATGCCCTTACCAACCTTACCTTGGCCATCGCCAACAATAACGATTGCTGTAAAACGGATGTTTCGACCACCCTTAACAGTCTTAGCTACCCGACCTATATGGATAACTCTATCTTGGATACCATCATCCTCACGCTCACGACGAGGTCTACCACGACGGTCAGACCGGCGGCCAGTACGTTCATTGCCACGAGGATTTCTATCAAAATTTTCGTTTACTTTTTCTTCATTACTCATTTTCTAACTCCTCTACTAGAACTTCAAGCCCGCTTCTCTGGCTGCTTCAGCAAGGGCAGCAACCCTACCGTGGTAGAGATAGCCACCGCGGTCAAAAACGACATCTTCAATACCTTTTTCCAAGCATTTTTTAGCGACCAAGGTCCCAACCGCTTTAGCAGCATCACAATTACTGCCTGCTTTGAGCTGGTCTTTGACTTCAGCATCAAGTGAGGAGGCAGCAACCAGGGTCTGGCCAGCTACATCATCTATAACTTGAGCATAAATGTGAGAAAGGCTTCTAAATACACACAGTCTGGGGCGTTCAGCAGTTCCGCCAATATGTTTACGGACTCTAGCATGTTTACGCTGACGAATTGCATTTTTATCAATTTTATTTATCATCGTCTGTTATCCTTTCTTAATTAAGCTCCAGTTTTGCCTTCTTTGAGACGCAAGACTTCATAATCATACTTAATACCCTTGCCCTTATAAGCATCTGGTAAGCGTTTGGCTCTAATTTTAGCAGCTGTTTCACCTACCAATTGTTTATCGGCTCCCTTAACTATGATTTTATTCTGTCCTTCAACTTCAAACTCAATTCCGGCCGGCGCTTCAACTTCAACGGGATGCGACAGACCTAGATTCATAACTAATTTCTTACCTTGCATCTGGGCCCTGTAGCCAACACCGTTAACCTCTAAGGTTTTGGTGTAACTATGTTTAACCCCAATAACCATATTATTAATCAAAGACCTGGTCAGACCATGCAAAGACCTGCTCTCTTTGGAATCATTGTGACGTTTCACCAGGACCTCACCATTATCTACGGAAACAGAAATGGTTGGATGAATTTCTTGACTTAATGATACATTGCCATGTTTAACCGTAACTAGATGGTCCTTGATTGTAACCTCGACACCTTCAGGTAAGGTGATCGGCATATTACCTATTCTAGACATATTTTCCTCCTGCTCTTAAAATTGCAGTACCCTCTAAAGAGTACCTTTTCAGAGTTTATTACCAAACAAAGGCCATAACTTCGCCACCGATTCCAGCAGCTCTAGCCTGTTTATCTGTCATCAAACCTTTAGATGTAGAAATCAGAGCAATGCCTAAGCCATCCAAAACAGAAGGCAGTTCATTGGCCTGAGCATAAATCCGCAAACCAGGTTTGGAAATTCTTTTCATACCGGCAATTACCGGACGATTTTCAAAGTACTTCAGAGTAATCGTCAGCTCACCCTGTTTATTATCTTCTTTATACTCAACGTTCTGAATATAACCTTCAGCTAGCAAAATATCAGCAAGGCTGCGTTTTAACTTAGAAGATGGTACCTTGCAGGATTCATGACCTGCATTGCTTGCATTGCGGATTCTTGTCAGCATATCAGCAATTGGATCTGTTATTTGCATATGTTTCTCCTTTACTGTTCTTTACCAGCTGGCTTTACGTACGCCAGGTATCTGGCCTTTATAAGCCAATTCCCGGAAGCAGAGACGGCAAATACCATACTTACGCATGTAGGAATGGGGACGACCGCACAATTGACAACGGTTATGTTGACGGGTAGCAAATTTTGCTTTTCTTGCAGCTTTGACTTTTAAAGATTTTTTAGCCATTTAGTCCTCCTCCTATTTCCTGAAAGGCATGCCTAGGCCGGTTAAAAGAGCCTTTGCTTCTTCATCGGTTTCTGCCGTAGTTACGATAACAATATCCATACCGCGGATTTTGTCGATCTTATCATAATCAATCTCAGGGAAAATCAACTGCTCTTTAGTTCCCATGGAATAATTGCCACGGCCGTCAAAGGAGTTAGGATTGATACCACGGAAGTCTCTCGTCCTTGGTAATGCAATGCTTACTAACTTATCTAAAAATTCATACATCCTTTGATTTCTAAGAGTGACCTTGCAACCTACATTCATGCCAGCCCTTAAGCGGAAGTTAGCAATAGATTTTTTAGACTTCGTAACAACCGGTTTCTGGCCGCTGATTACGGTCATATCCTGGACAGCATGGTCCATAACCTTAGCATCTTCTTTTGCTTCGCTAACACCCATGTTGATGACAATTTTTTCCAACCTTGGAATCTGCATAACTGATTTATATTTGAATTGTTCCATCAAAGCGGGGGCAACTTCGTTTTTATATTTTTCAACTAAGCGATTAGCCATTATTTTGCCTCCTTATTCTTGCCGATTGCATCAATCGTTTCACCACAAGCCTTGCAATAGCGGACTTTACAATTTTCGCCTTTGACATCTTCAAATCTTTTGCCAGTCTTGGTCGGTTTTTTACACTTAGGGCAAACCAGCATTACATTCGCGTGATTAATTTTTCCAGGTTGCTCAATCCGTCCACCCTGGTCTAAATGAGACTTAGCCTTTTTGTGTTTAACCACAATATTGACGCCTTCTACTATAACTTGACCTGTTTTAGGATAGGCAGCTAGAACTTTACCGGATTTACCGGCATCCTTACCCCGCAGAATATAGACGTTGTCATCTACTTTTACATGTAATTTACTCATCATCTGCCTCCTATAAAACTTCCGGTGCTAGAGAAAGAATTCTCATGTAATTTTTTTCTCTAAGCTCTCTGGCGATAGGACCAAAGATCCGGGTTCCTTGTGGATTGCCATCGTCATCCAAGATAACTGCAGCATTTTCATCAAAACGGATGATTGAACCGTCTGGACGTCTCACGCCTTTTTTTGTTCTGACAATAACAGCCTTGACAACATCGCCTTTTTTAACAACGCCGCCGGGAATTGCCTCTTTAACAGAACAAACAATGACATCACCAATATTCGCGTATTTACGATTAGTACCACCTAAAACTCTAATGCAGAGCAATTTACGTGCACCCGTATTGTCCGCGGATTTTAGGGTTGATTCTTGTTGTATCATTTCCATTCCTCCTTATGAAATCAGCGGATCTACTTCGCTTTTTCGATAATTTTAACTAACCGCCAGCTCTTAGACTTTGACAAAGGCCTTGTTTCCATAATTCTAACCCTGTCTCCAATACCCGCAGTGTTTTCTTCGTCATGAGCTTTAAACTTTTTGGTTTCTTTTACGTATTTTTTATACAAGGGATGACGTACATGTTCTTCTACAGCAACAGTGATCGTCTTGTCCATTTTGTCGGATACTACGATGCCCACCCTTTGTTTCCTGTTATTTCTCTCTGTCATACTCTATCCTCTTGCTTTTTATCTGCTGCTAATTCCATTTCACGCATTATTGTTTTAACTCTAGCTATATCTCTCCTTACGGTTTTAAGCTCCATAGGGTTTTCTAGCTGGTTGGTGGCATGTTGAAATCTTAATTTAAACAGCTGTTCTTTTAACTCTACTAATTCCTGCTCAAGTTTTTCAGCAGTCATTTCACGTAATTCAGTTGCTTTCATTCCCTAACCTCCTAAGCTTCAGCTTCATCTTCAGAGGCCTTGCCATGGCTATGGTCGTCATGACTTGCAGCTTCTTCGGAAGCTTCAGCGGCCATTTCAGCCTCTTCCTCAAGCTGCTCAACAACGTCGGCTTGAACCTCGGAGAATTTTGCCAGTTCTTCAGCTGTCAACTCAACATCAGAAACAACAAAACGAGTCTTGATCGGTAATTTATGAGAAGCTAAACGGAAAGCTTCACGGGCAACTTTTTCGTTAACTCCAGCCAGTTCAAACATAACCCGGCCCGGTTTAACAACAGCTACCCAATATTCAGGTGAACCTTTACCAGAACCCATTCTGGTTTCAGCTGGTTTTGCTGTAACCGGCTTGTCCGGGAAAATTTTTACCCAAACCTTACCACCACGGCGGAGGTAACGGTTGATAGCAACACGGGCAGCTTCAATTTGATTACTGGTGATCCAATGGGGCTCCAGGGCTTGCAAACCATACTGACCATAGGTAACTTTATTACCGCGCAAAGCCTTACCCCTCATGCGACCACGGTGCTGTCTTCTATACTTAACACGCTTTGGCATCAACATTATAGGTCGCCTCCTTCGTTTGTATTTTCTTCTACTGTTTCTTGTACTTTAGGCAGAGGAATAATTTCTCCCTTATAGATCCACACTTTAACACCTATTTTCCCATAGGTCGTTGAAGCTTCAGCAAACCCATAATCAATATCTGCTCTCAAGGTATGTAAGGGAATCGTCCCTTCGTGGTAGCTTTCAGACCTAGCGATCTCAGCTCCGCCTAAACGGCCGGAACACATTGACTTAATACCTTTAGCTCCCTGCTTCATGGTCCGAGAAATAGCTTGTTTCATAGCCCTTCTGAAAGAAACACGTTCCTCCAATTGTTTTGCTATGCCTTCAGCTACAAGCTGGGCATCCATATCAGCATTTTTGATCTCTTTAACATTGATGAAGAAGTTTTTACCAAACTCTTTGGTCATTTTCTTTTTCAACACTTCTATTTCTGATCCTTGCCGACCAATGATGATGCCTGGTTTAGCAGTGGAGATAGTGACAATTGTTCTCTCATCGCCTTCTCTTTCGATCTCAATACGAGAAACGCCTGCTCTTTCAGTCTCTTTTTTCACGAAATCACGGATCTTTTTATCTTCTACTAAGTAACGGGCGAAATTCTTTTTATCAGCATACCAACGGGTATCCCAATCTTTAATTACGCCAACACGAAAACCATGCGGATTTACTTTCTGACCCATTAGATTGCCTCCTCTAAACCTTTAACCGTTACACTAATATTGCTTGACCGCTTTAGTATCCGGTTAGCTGAACCCTTGCCTCGTGGCATAAAACGTTTCATTGTCACACCAGGACCAACTTGACAATCAGTAAAGTACAAGTCATCGCGGTTAAGGTTATTGTTGTTTACAGCATTAGCTGCTGCTTCTTCCAAAAGCTGGATCAAGATAGGTGCAGCGGCCTTGGGTGTATATTTCAAAATTGCAATGGCTTCATCAACCTGTCTGTTAATCACTGTCCTTACAACGATGCTTACCTTAGACGGGCTAATCCGGCTATGTTTTACCCGGGCAACTCCCCGGTCCCGACCTATACCCAGAACTTTACGTTCTTTCTTTGTCAGGACAGGCTTTTTAGCTGAACGTGGAGTTTCGGCATAATACTCTTTAATAAATTGCTCTCGATTGGCTTGCAATTCATCTTTTGTATATTTTCTTGACATGTTTTCCTCCTCTCAGCTACTTATCTTGCTTTACTTGTTTTTTCAGAAGCGGCATGGCCACGATATGTCCTGGTTGGAGCAAACTCGCCCAACTTATGTCCGACCATCTCTTCAGTAACGTAAACCGGAACATGTTTTCTACCATCATGGACAGCAATGGTATGGCCTACCATCTCAGGGAAGATAGTAGAATCGCGTGACCAAGTTCGGATTACTCTTTTTTCATTTTTGGCATTCATGTCTTCAATACGTTTCATCAAGGCATCTTCAACATAAAAACCTTTTTTCATTGAACGACTCATAGCTTAGCCTCCCTATTTCTTACGTCTTCTAACAATCATCTTGTCAGACTTCTTGTTCTTCTTACGAGTCTTTTTACCAATGGTCGGTTTACCCCATGGTGTCTTTGGACTAGGCAAGCCGATAGAGGTTGACCCCTCACCACCACCATGTGGGTGGTCTACCGGGTTCATGACCAGACCTCTGACTGTCGGTCTAATCCCCTTGTGACGCTGACGACCAGCTTTACCAATCTTGATATTTTCATGCTCAATATTGCCAACCGTACCGATCGTCGCACGGCAATTCATCGGAATCAACCGGCTTTCACCAGAAGGCATTCTGATTTGAGCATATTTGCCTTCTTTAGCCATAAGGCTAGCCTCTGCGCCGGCCGACCTAACTAACTGGCCACCGCGCCCTGCCTGCATTTCAATATTATGAATGGTTGTACCTACCGGAATATTGGCCAAGGGCAAGCAGTTGCCAACCTGGATATCAACATTCTGGCCAGAAACGATCTCCATCCCTACCTTAAGGCCATGAGGAGCCAGGATATAGGACTTAACACCATCAACATATTGAATCAAAGCAATAAAGGCAGTCCTGTTAGGATCATATTCCAAAGCTTTGACTGTAGCCGGAATGCCATCTCTTTGACGCTTCCAGTCGATAATTCTAATCTTTTGACGGTTGCCACCACCTCTATGCCTGATGGTAATCCGTCCGTAGTTATTTCTGCCGCTATTCTTAACCTTCTTCGCTAAAAGACTTTTCTCGGGCTTTTTATCTGTCAGTTCAGAATAATCTGCCACTGTCATGTGTCTTAACGCAGGAGAAGTAGGGCGAAAACTTTTTACTGCCATATTAATTCACTCCTTCTTCGATCCGGCCTATAGCCCGAACCCAAATTCTTCAATTGAAGTCTTATATTTCTTTGCAGTCTTCTTCTCTTGACCACCCTCAGCCAAATAAGTTGCCTCTTGAGGATCAAGATCTATAGTAACAACTGCCTTCTTCCAATCAGCCGTTTTGCCAATATGGTAGTTAACCCTTTTAGCCTTACCAGAAACATTCTGGGTATTAACTTTGAGAACCCGTACGTTGAAAAGTTTTTCACAGGCCTGGCGAATCTCGGTCTTGGTCGCACTTTTAGCCACAGCAAAAGTGTACTTACCCTCTGCAGTTTCCGCAGTGCTTCGTTCAGTAATTACCGGCTTAATGATAACATCGTATGTACTCTTCATTAGATATAGACCTCCTGAACTTTTTCAACGGCTGTGTTGGTAAACACCACATTCTTATACTTCAGTAAGTCAAACACATTCATAGTGTTCACCAAAATGGTTTTGACATCCTTGATGTTTGCCGCAGATTTTTGAACATTTTGATTTACGTCAGCCAGGATAAATAGGGTTGAACCCTCAAGTTTAAGATTACCCATAGCATCAACTACCTGTCTCGTCTTAATTTCTGGTAATTCGAAATTATCCAGAACTTTGATGCGATCATCTTGAAGAGCCTGAGACAGAACTGACTTCATGGCCAAACGGCGCATTTTCTTATTTGTTGTATAACGGTAGCTCCTAGGAGTAGGTCCAAAAATAATGCCACCGCCAACATGGTTAGCTGCCCTGATAGACCCTTGTCTAGCCCGTCCGGTACCTTTTTGTCTATATGGCTTTCTTCCGCCGCCGCTCACTTCACTTCTCGTCTTGACTTTTGCTGTGCCCTGCCGTCTGTTGGCCAATTGGTTTTTAACAATACGATGGACAACATCTTGGTTAGGCTCGATAGCAAAGATCGAATCTAAAAGTTCAATCTCGCCAACAATTTCGCCTTTTAAATTAAACAAACTTGTTTTAGCCATTTTGCTCCTCCACTCTAGTGCGTCTTGACGGACAGTTTAATTTCTAGCAATCCGCCCTTCGGTCCGGGAACAGCACCCTTAACGACTAAAATATTACGCTCGCCGTCTACCTGAACAACTTGTAAGTTCTGTACTGTGCAACGTTCATTGCCCATTTGGCCGGACATTTTCTTGCCTTTTTTCACTTTAGAAGGGGTTGCAGATGAGCTCATGGAACCAGGACCTCTGTGGTATTTAGAACCATGCGCCATAGGTCCGCGACTAAATCCGTGTCTCTTGACCGCACCTTGGTAACCCTTACCTTTAGATGTTCCGGATACGTCAACCATATCACCAGCCGCAAACATCTCGTCAACCTTAATAACCTGGCCAGTTTCATAGTCCTCACCAGTTTTAAATTCTTTCAGGACTCTCATAGGTTCAACTTGAACCTTATCAAACTGACCCTTAGCCGGCTTGTTCAGCTTCTTATTGCTGCCGTAGCCAACTTTGACGGCCCGGTAGCCATCAACCTCTTCTGTCTTGTTTTGAATTACCGTTAAAGGTCCACAGTCGATCACTGTTACAGGGATCACTAAGCCCTGTTCATCGAACAACTGGGTCATGCCGGCCTTCTTACCTAGCATAAATTTTGTCATCTTTATTTTCCTCCTTGGTTATTGGTTCGCATCCGAGCGAACATTGACCTTGGTCAATTAGCTATAGTTTAATCTCGATATTGACGCCAGCCGGCATTTCCAGCTTCATCAAAGACTCCATTGTCTTATTATTAGGAGCTACGATATCGATCAACCTCTTATGGGTTCTCGCCTCAAATTGTTCACGGGAATCCTTATGTTTGTGGGGTGACCGCAAGATTGTAATAATTTCTTTTTCCGTCGGTAAAGGGATAGGTCCGGATACGCTAGCACCCGTCTTATTAGCCGTATCAACAATGCGGGCTGCACTTTCATCTAAGACCTGGTGGTCAAAAGCCTTCAAGCGTATTCTAATTTTTTGGTTAACAGCCATCTTATACCTCCTGTGCTGCTCTGTTATTTTTCACAACCCATCCGGGCGTTTCACTGTTTTGCATTATAAAACCCAGCAATCTCGTGCCACATTCCATGTCCGCATTACTGGGTGTAACCATCCCGGTTATGCTGCGAAAATAATGTGTCGTTTGAATCTAGTCAAACTAGCTCTGTCTAAGTTACCCGTAGCTACCGCAGCGGTAGTTGCGGCAATCTCAGACTTCTAAGCTCGTCAAACCTAGTTAATCTAAATTTAACGCGACTGACAGTATATAACAATAAATAGATGAATGCAAGCCTCCCACAAAGAACAGAAAAAGCACACTTGACTTATTTGTCAGTGTGCTTTATTAACACTCTAATCTGCCTAAGGATTATATCGTCATACCCTCAGGTTGGTCTCCAAGAGTAGGTTGTGCCTTATCAAAAGTGAAGTTATGGGCTTTGAATTTTTCGTAATCAAAATTTTCACACTCATCATAACCAAACTTGTGATATTCATAAAAGCCATCCCACTCCTCATATCCATCACCTAGATTGTGATTGAGAAAGGCATCGGCCATAGCGATACCCATTTTGGCCGGCACATAAAAAGCACCCATAGCAAGGACGTTACAATTGTTAGCAGTTACGCAACGCAAAGCACTGGGTACAGATTCACAAACAGCCGCATGTCTGTCTCTTATACACATCTGACGCTGCCGACGATTCGCCACCGGTGTAG
>CAMYEY010000043.1 GCA_947254895.1 uncultured Clostridia bacterium | reverse complement strand
ACCATCTTGTTAAAATCGCCAAACCAAGGCCCTATCCGGCAATGGAAGGCCTTTACTTGCGGAAATTCCTTAATTTATTGTATGATCGGCCCATGAAGAACGACGCTCGGCACAAGGAAACACGGAGACCCGGCTCAAAAAACATGAACAAGGTCTACCAAGCAGGGGCTCAAGCAGAGTCGGCACAAGACAAGCCAAGCCTAGACCAAGAAAGTCCCGAATCAAATAAAAGGCGGGAAAGAATCCGGTCTGCCAACGCTGACCTGACCAAGCATATAGCTGACCAAAACAAGCTTCCGGAAAAAGCCAAGCCTATTTTAACCCGGCTTAGTCCTAAACGTGAGAAAAACCTCTGGATCGTTGCAGGAGTTTTTTTGCTAGCCATTACCCTCATCTTCGCAATAGTATTGTGGGTCAAAGGACCCCCAAAAGAGCCTTCTACAACCCAGGCTTTAATCGAAAGTAGCCAGACCACTGTAGCGTCCGACCGCTACGCTTTTATCTATGCAACCACTGTCCAAACCACAATCAGTAATATAAATGCCCAAGGAGAACTGAATGAGGCAGCCCCTTTCTCTCCGGAAGAAGTTGTTAAAGCTGAAAAATTTTTCGGCCAGCTCCCTGAGAGCCCTAAAAAAGCCTCTTTCCGCCACAATAAGGTCAAGGGGATTTATGTCTATGACCCTAACCAACTGGATACCTACCTCAAAGCAGTTAAGGATACCGAGGTCAATAGTTTTGTTATTGATGCCAAAGAGAGCTGGGGCCTCCTTTATGATAGCCAAGTTCCCCTGGCCAAAGAGGTTAATTCGGTTATCGAAAAACGAGACCTCAAAGCTATTTACCAGGCTTGCCATGCTGCCGGCATTCGGGTAATCGCTAGAATCGTTTGTTTCAAGGATACAACCCTAGCAGAAAAAAGGCCTGACCTTTGTATTTCTAGTCAAGATGGAAGGCCTATATTATTCCCCCTAGAAAATAATAGTAGCTTTGCTAGTCCCTATAATCCGGCCGTCTGGCAATATCTTATCGATATAGCCAAAGAAGTAATTGAACTGGGTGCAGATGAAATCCAATTTGACTATGTTCGCTTTCCCTCAGGAGGGTCGTCGGATGGGTCAGCCGCCTACCACGGCCCTGTCGACGAGGTACCCGAAAAGGCTTCAGCTATCAATCGTTTTTTACAGACAGCCGCTATAGAAATCCAGGATAAGCTAAATATCCCTGTCGGAGCAGATCTTTTTTCAATCGTTATGACCTCAGAAGTGGATGGATTAGCCATAGGACAAAACTGGTCCAGAATCGGCTTAACCGGTATCGATAACATCTGCCCCATGATCTACCCTTCCCACTACGCTAACGCTTCTTTGGCAGCCCAGGGCAACGGGGTTGGTTCATACATAGGCAACGGCTTCTATGAGGCCCCTGACCTCGAGCCCTATAGGGTTGTAAAAGATGCCTTTGTCGATGGCCTACCGGCCATTAAGCAAGAGGGTTATGCCCATATTCGGCCCTACCTGCAGGCCTTTACAGCCTCTTACCTTCCAGCCGGTTTCTACAAGCCTTATGGGGGTCATGAGATTAGGGAACAAATTCGAGCAAGCCAGGAAGCCGGTTTTGATGAATGGATTTTATGGAATCCAAATGCTGAATATCCAGAGGGGACCTTTTTAAAAGATGTCAAAAATTAGCCTAGAACAAATCATCACCAAACTAGACTCGGAGGGTCTTAATTTCCAAGTTCACCTGCCCGATGGTCATATATATAGGTCACAAGACGGCCTAGATCCAGAACTAAGAACCTCTTCTATGGGTTCTCTTCGTTTTTCCGGCTTAGCTTATAACTCTCTCCAAAGCGGACGTGACTACTTTTTCATCTGCAAGGGCAAGCAGTTTAAGGAAGCCTATCTCCAATCTGCAATTGAACAAGGGGTAACTTTTTACCTGGCCGATAAACCGTATCCTATAGGACTGCCCTGTATCATCTTAGATAAGACCGACATACGAAAAGCCAGCTTTTACCTAGCAGAGTTATTTTGGGATTACCCTCAAAAAGACCTGAAAATCATCGGTATAACCGGTACCAAGGGAAAGTCATCGACAGCCTTTATTTTGAAAAGTATCCTTGACCAGGCTGCAGAAAAGCAAGGCCTTCCACCCGTCGGTCTCCTATCGACCATCTCCTGTTTTGATGGCTTTAAAAGCGGACCCAGCGACCTCACCACTCCAGAGCCTATCGAGCTCATGCAAGTCCTAGACTCCTGCCGCAAGGCCGGTCTAAGCTACGTCATAATGGAAGCTTCTTCTCAAGCCTTAAAATATGATAGGCTAACCAATATAGAATTTGCAGCATCGATTTTTTTAAATATCTCAAACGACCATATCTCAGCCATAGAACATCCAGATTTCAACGATTACCTGGCCTCCAAGTTGAAAATTTTCACCCAAAGTAAATCCGCCTTTGTGGACTCTAGCCTCTTGGCCAGAAAAGAAGTCAGGCAAAAACTCGAAGCCGTTCCCAAAACCTACACTTTTTCTTTGACGGATCGACTAGCAGACTATTACATCGTGGACCATGATGAACTAGCCGGCAGCGGTATGCGCTTCAAGTTAAAAACCCCTCACGGGATTATCGATGGTAAGAGTCCCTTACCTGGTATATTTAATCTGCAGAATATTCTAGCTTCCTCGGCTGTAGCGGACCAACTGGGTCTTAGTGCAGAAGCCATCGTAGAAGGTATAAACCGAGTCAAGATCCCCGGCCGAATGGAAATCTTCAGCAGCCGAGATGCTAAACTCAACTGTTTGGTAGACTTCGCCCACAATAAGCTAAGCTTTGAAGAAGTCTTTAAGTTCAGCAAAGATAACTATCCCGACCACTACCTGATAGCCGTTTTTGGCTCTGTAGGTGGCAAGGCTAAAAATCGTCGAGCCGAATTGGGCCAAGTTGCAGGCCGTTTTGCAGACCTCTGTGTACTAACGGATGACAACGCCAACCTAGATGACCAAACGCAAATTAACCAGGAAATTGCGGCAAGCATCAATGAGGGTGCAGGAAATTGGATTGAGGTCCAAGACCGTCGAGCTGCAATTCAGGAGGCCTTCAAGCTGGCCGAACAAACCATTCGGGACCGAGAACAAAAAGTCTTAATTTTACTTCTGGGCAGGGGACACGAAAACTCCATGATGCAAAAGGGCAAATCCCTTCCCTATCCGTCCGATATAGAACTGGCCAAAGCTGCCGTCACCCGGTGGGATCAGGATTGCTAACCTTCTACCGCTCATACTTATCTTCAAGTTTGCTAAACAGATAAGATATAACAATTCCTAGGCCAAATAATAGGAGACTGACCAGCAGAGCTAAGGCTAAAGGCAGTCCCATAGCGGCAAGCTGACCCGGGCTAAAGGCCGGGAAAATAACCGTTGGGAAAATCGCAAAAGTCGACCCTAGAACTAGGCCTAGAATGAGGTGGTACATCTTGCTGTAATGCCGATCAAAAAGTCTACTCACCAGTTTAGCAAAGAGAATCACACAAACGATAGCTCCAACGAGCAAGGGAATAATAACAGAAAATTCTATAGACTTAAGGCCAGCCGCCATCTTATCGTAGAGGCCAAAATAGATTAAAAAGTTAGATGGACTGAGTCCCGGCACAATAAAGCCCAGGGCTACAATAAGCCCGCTGACAAACCAAACGACAAGACTAGGCTCTACTTGGGTAAAAGATTGCTCTCCCAGGAGCATAATACAGAAAACAAAAATTGCCGATAAGGCCATAACCAAATAATCCGTACCCCCTCTTCCCCTATCACCAGCTTTTTTATAGATCGATGGCAAGGTACCAGCAACAAAACCAACAAAGAGGGCTGTAAAAAGAGCAGCATAGGTTCCAAAAGCAGCCTCAATAACACCTGCAAAAAATAGGATACCTAAAACACCACCCAGACCAATGGGAATAAAGTAGAGGACATTTTTAATAAAGTCGCGGCAGATATTAGCTAGAAAACGCATGGCCCGATCATAGACTCCTAAGATAACAGATAAAACACCACCAGAAAGGCCAGGTACTATGCCACCAAAACCGATGATAAAGCCTTTAAGGAGACGGATAAACCAGTCAACTATCCCCCTTCTCCCTTCTTGGTCCGGACTTCCTCCTGGTTCATTCTGCAATCCTTGATTTTGCAAATCGTGATTTTTACTTGGACCTTGCTTGCTTTGCTCTACCACTGTCTTCTCCCTCGGTTCTACTTACCGCTGTCTGCTTAGTTTTGGCAGGACAATACAACCTGCCGCCAGACGTAGCTTGTATAATGAATGATAATAGCACTTTTAGCAAATGCTTCTAAAAGAGTTTTTTGACTGGTAGGGATGGGTTAATTTCCCTTTGAATAAAAAACAACTTGTTCTTGGCCATAGTGAATTGGAGGCTAATAGGAGCAATCATTGCACTTATCCCAACCGAATCATGTCTCGGCTAACAAGTTCCCGTAACTCAGCTAAGATACCTGCCGGCCCTATTTGACCAGTAACGTGATCAGCCACAGCCTGGAGCCGAGCATCAGCATTAACCATCGCAATGCCCAAATCGGCCTCTTGCAAAAAGCTGATGTCATTGAGGCCATCCCCAAATGCGACCACCTGCTTTGCCTGTAAAAAGCCCTTCAGCCTATGCAGACCTCGGGCCTTGTCAGTACCTTTAGCCGTTATATCAACAGCAGAGGAATTATATCGAACAACATTAAGCTTTTCCCTATCTTGCCTTGTCAGTTTAGCCAAGACCTGGTCAATTTTACCAGGTTGGTTAGGATCTATAATTAGCAGCTTGTCCATCCTCAAAGTCTGCCATTCCTGTAAGCTAGGCCGCCACTCATTACCATACCGCTGATAGGCTTCAACCCTCTTCTTAATAAAGGGAACGTGTCGGTAGGCAAATTCTTCCATATCTACGGTAAAGATGATAGCCATTTTTAACTTATCCGCCTCAAGGATGGCATCTCTTACGCTCATTGCCGGGTAAGATTTAGACCAAACAATAGCCTGATCAAAATAAATCACCCCGCCATTATTACCAACAACAGGCATAGTTACATTAAAAAACTCCATCGGCGGCTTCAAACCTGGCCAAGACCTACCAGAAACAAAGGTAAATGGAATGTGTTTTTCTGCAATATAGTCTCTTAGCTCGTAGTGGAAGTTTGTCAGCACCTCCTCTTCAGGAAAAAGGGTACCATCCAGGTCACAAGCTACCAGATCAAATTTTTCTACACCTCTCACGCCTCGTCTCCTATCTCTTGTTGCTGATTCAGCTAGTTTATCACCCCGGCGAACCATTTTCCAGAAAAGTCGCCGCATCGTGAGGAGATCTAAATTTTACCGTCTTAGTTTTTTGCTTGTTCTTGGCCTGGTCCTAGCTTGCTATTTTGCCAGACCGGTTGTAAGATAGGCCTAATAAAAGCGTTGAAGGAAAGAGTAGTTGCCACCTTCATTCTTGAGAGAGAAAAGCCTGGGTTGAGAGTTTTTCGTCTGAGGGGCAATGAAGACCACTCCCGAGCTGACTGTGAAAACAGATAAGAGTATAAAATATCTGGTTAAGCAGGTCCGTTAGCCCCGTCAAGGCCTTAATGAAGTGAAATACAAGGTGGAACCGTGCACTAGCACCCTTGGCTAAAATTTAGGAAATTTAGCTGGGGTGTTTTTCTTTTTGAGGAAAGGCAAACCGGCGGATAAATTACAAGCGACAACAAGGAGAGCATGATGAAAATTAAATTAATGGATGGTTCAAGTCTCGAACTGGCGGACAAGTCTTCCGCTTACGATGCAGCCGTCGCAATTAGCCAAGGCCTGGCCAATAACGTTTATTCAGCTAAAATCAATGGCGAGGCCCAAGATCTTAGGACAGAACTCAAGGAAGGTGACCAGCTGGAACTTTTAAAGTTTGACGACCTTGCAGCTAAAAAAGCCTTTTGGCACACTACCTCCCATATCATGGCCCAGGCCATCAAGCGTCTTTTCCCGACAGCTAAACTAGCTATTGGCCCAGCTATCGATGAGGGATTTTACTATGATATCGATATCGACCATAACCTCACCATAGAAGACCTAGCAGCCATCGAAAAAGAGATGAAAAATATCGTTAAGGAAAATCTCCCCCTAACCTATAGCACCCTGCCACGGGAGGAGGCTATCGATTGGGCTAAGTCCAAGAACGAAGATTATAAGGTTGAATTGATCCAAGACCTACCGGAAGATGCCACCCTTTCTTTTTATACTCAAGGTGATTTTACCGATCTCTGTGCAGGCCCCCATATCATGCGGACCGGGCAAGTGAAAGCCTTTAAGCTCCTGCACGTTTCTGGAGCCTACTGGCGAGGCAACGAGAAAAATAAAATGTTGCAAAGGATCTATGGTATCTCCTTCCCCGATAAAAAAATGTTAAAAGACCACCTGGCCATGCTGGAAGAGGCTAAAAAAAGAGACCACAACAAGCTGGGTCGTGAACTGGGTTACTTTACAACAATCGACGTCATCGGTCAGGGCCTCCCCCTCCTCATGCCTCGGGGAGCCAAACTTTTTCAAGTCCTCACCCGTTTTGTTGAAGACGAGGAGCAAAGGAGGGGTTACCAAATAACCAAGACCCCCCTCATGGCTAAATCTGACCTCTATAAGATATCCGGCCACTGGGACCACTACCGGGACGGTATGTTTCTCCTTGGTGACGGGGAGGAAAAAGATGGGGAGTCCTGCTATGCCTTAAGGCCTATGACCTGCCCATTCCAATACCAGATTTATAAGACAGAAACCAGGAGCTACCGGGATCTGCCAATTCGCTATAACGAAACCTCTACCCTCTTTAGGAACGAGGCCTCCGGCGAGATGCACGGTTTGATCCGCCTCCGTCAATTTACCATTTCTGAAGGCCACCTCATGGTGACACCTGAGCAGCTTGAGGAAGAATTTGTCGGGGCCTTTGACCTGGCCAAATATATGATCCACGCCATGGGCTTTGACGACGATGTCAGCTATTGTTTCTCAATTTGGGATCCGGACAACCGGGATAAGTATATTGGTAACCCTCAGGACTGGGAAAATGCGCAAAATGCCATGAAAAAGATTTTGGACGATACCGGGATTGACTACAAAATCGGAGTCGGAGACGCTGCCTTTTACGGTCCGAAACTGGATATCCAAATCAAAAATGTCTTTGGGAAAGAAGACACCTTGATTACCGTCCAGATCGACTTCCAGCTAGCTGAACGATTCAACATGGTTTACATTGATAAAAACGGCGAAAAGAAGCACCCCTTTATTATCCACAGGACTTCCATTGGCTGCTATGAGCGAACCATGGCCCTCTTGATTGAAAAATATGCCGGTGCCCTCCCCCTCTGGATGGCACCCGAACAAATCATTATCCTGCCGATCGCCGAAGCCCATGTTGAAGGGGCCAAGGATGCCGCCAAACGTCTGGAGGCTGCCGGCTTCAGAGTAAAGATTGACAGCCGCAATGAAAAAATCGGTCGCAAAATCCGTGACGCCCAGATGGATAAAATTCCCTATATGCTGGTCCTGGGTGATAAGGAACTGGCTGATTCCTGCTACTCTGTCCGCCACCGTAAACACGGCGACTTGGGCAGCATGTCTGAAGCCGACCTGGTCAAACGCTTGCAAGATGAAGTGAAGAACTTTGTTAAAGATTAAGCTTAATCTTTAAAGAAAAAATTTAAATAAGGCTGCGAACTCCGGTTAGCAGCCTTTCTTTTTATTGAATATATCAGGCTATTTATTAAAATTTAGACTGTTAAACGACGGAGACGAAGGTCCCTTCTCAAGGCAGCTAAGATATTAACCACTATCAGAAGAAGTCCCATCCAAATGAGTTGGGAGCATAGGATAAAGCCTAGACCTATGACAAACAGAGCAAAAATTAAGCCATACAACCGTCCGCTCTCAGAAATAAACTTTTCTAGAATCAAAAGTCCCAAGATGAGAACAATGTAGGCTACAGTGATCATTGTTTTATTCCTCTTTGTTGTATGCCTCGATTAACTCTTTGGCTGTGTCCAGATCCAACCTGTTATCCAGGGTTAGCTTTTTGATCAAGCTGACCAAATCACTATCCTCCTGCTTTTCCCGAACTTCGATTTTTTGAATAAGCCGGTCCAAGCGTAAACGGATAGTCGGATAGGTTATCTCGTAGTGCTTGGCCAACTCCTTGAGTGATCCTGATGCTAGAACAAAAAACTTGATAAATTCCAGTTCTTCGGTATCAAGGTCAGTCAGCCAATTAGGAAGCTTGTCCTCTTTCATGAAAAATCTCCGCTCGACTTGATAAACATAGTATACTTTAACTATATTAAAGTCAATTTTACTTTTTATTTCATTTTTATTAAATCTTTAATTAATTTTGTTAGATATAAAGGTCCTAGACCGGCATCAGTTACCCCTGGGGTAAAAAATGTAGGATACAGGTCAGGCAACATAAGAAAAAGTCTCTTGTCTCTTGTCTTTTGTCATCTCTATGGTCTATCTTTAAATAAATCGACAAATGAGGCTGGCTTGTCCCCTGAGAAGTGGGATGAGGTACCAAAGGCCTACAAAATCTAAGGAGGTAAACAATGACTTTTACGATGAAGCATGAAATGCATGGTGGTAACCTACCCGTAGCAATTTGCTATCCAGAAGAGGGACAGACCATCTATGCCGAAGCCGGTGCTATGAGTTGGATGTCGCCCAATATGAAAATGGAAACCTCAGCCGGCAGTTTAGGAAAAGCCCTGTCCCGCCTGGTAACCAAAGAAAAAATGTTTTTAAACTACTATACAGCACAAGGGGGCCCGGGCATGATAGCTATGGCCAGTCACCTTCCAGGTTCAATTATGGCCATTGAAATGGATGGAAGTCGCGGCTTTATCCTACAAAAGTCTAGCTTTTTAGCCGCCACAACCGGCATTGAACATGAGATAATCTTCCAGAAAAAACTTGGTTCCGGCTTCTTTGGCGGTGAGGGTTTCATTTTGCAGCGTTTTTATGGAAAAGGCACTCTTTTTGTAGAAGTTGACGGGTCAGCCTGGACCACCTACCTCCAACTAGGCCAGGAGATTATTGTAGACACCGGCTATATGGCCATGATGGATGACACCTGTACGATGGATGTGAGAAGTGTTCCCGGACTCAAAAATATGGTTTTGGGTGGGGAAGGTCTCTTTAATACAGTGATTACCGGACCAGGAAATGTCACTCTCCAGTCCCATCCGGCTAACCAACTGGCCTACCTTGTTACAAATCCTTAGACATTAAAAAGCTTGAAAAAGCGAATTAAAATTTGAGTCTCTTATAGCGGTCGATATTTTCCTTGGATAAAAATTCGTAGGCTTCGCCTATTTTTTGAAATTTTTCTTTGGCATCGGCCGCTTTATTTAAATCAGGATGGTATTTTTTAGCCATCTTACGGTAGGCAAGTTTGACCTGGTATTCATCTGTATCAAAGGGAAGACCTAGGGTCTGGCAGCTAGCCTCATACTTCTTCCGGAAATCCTGGGTAGGGTTGTAAGTGCCATAAGGGCCTCCTCTTTGGCCACCGTAACCTGTGCCGGAATAACCTGTTCCACCATAACTTCCGCCAAATCCGGCTCCACCCATGTTGCCAAAAAACTCTTCAAAGATCCTGGCCCATTGCTCTTGCTGTTCCCGCCGTCTCTGCTCTCGGGCAGCCTGCTCCTCTTGAAAACGCCGACGCTGTTCAGCAGCTTCTTCGGCAGCTTTTTGCTGTTTATAGCGGTCCTTATAGTTACTAAAATCGCCACCAAAGGATGTTCCTTTGATAAAGTCATCCGACTTGGCATAGAGATACTCACAGAGACTGTATTTCCAATATTCTAAGAAGGATACAAACTTTGTACCAAGGAGGGGGAAGACAAATATAAAGAGCAAGGGGATAAAAATCCAGGCCCTAGTCAGAAGTAGCCAACTCAAAGGGTTTAAAAAGAGAATACCGGCCAAGCACCCAAGGGAGGGTAAGAGGAGGTTGCGGATATTTTTGGTTTTTTCTACTAGGAAAGAAATACCCTTGTTGATCCCACCTAAGATGACATCAAGTGTTTTGGCTAATCCATATAGGATATGACCCCAGATTTTTTGAAAGAATCTCTTCAAATTTTGCCCCTACCCTTCTATATATCAAGCAAATTTTGTCTTACAGTTTAGCACAAGAGAGGGCTGGCCGCTAACTGTTTATCTTATCTTTCTAGCCCAAGCCATGCCTTCAGACTAGATCGAAGCTTATCAGCATGGCCGAAGACCTACAAATTTCTGCCTGTTTTAATGTAGAATAGCATTTGAATGTTGCTTTTGAAGGTCAGTCGATAGATATCTGGAAAGCTTTCGCTTTTGCAACAGTTAACCCACTGGCCAGGATAAAGGCACAACCGCATGAAAAGAAAAGGTAATTGTTATGGAAACGGATAAGACTGATAAATACTTATTCTGCGAACAAAACCGGGTCTATTACCTCTTGATTCTGGTATCGGGTTTTTGGGGGGCTTTTACCTACCTGCTTCGGGGAAATGTTTTTTGCAATGCTCAAAGCGGAAACGTCATCCTACTCGGCCTTGCTATAGGGGCAGGAAATAGAGATCAGGCCATACATTATTTGATTCCTATTTCTGCATATATAGCAGGTGCATTTATATCCGAAATCTTACCCAATCCGGTTAAGCACCGCTTGAGAATCCGCTGGGATACATTATTAATCGGAGTAGAAATTATAGTTGTGCTCTTGCTTGGATTTATTCCAGATTCATTTCCCGTACAAATATCACAGATAGCCATAAATTTTATTGCTTCTATGCAATACAACACCTTTCGACAAGCTCAGGGAACACCCATGGCAACAACCTTTGCAACCAACCATATCCGCCAGATAGGGGTCGGGTTGGCAAAAGAAATACTCCATTGGAACAAAGAGGATAAAGGTCACAGAATACGATTAAGCAAACATTTTTTCATGTTCCTTTACTTCTTCTTAGGAGCAGTATCAGGTGCTGTATCCTGCCATCTTCTAGGAGGTCAGGCAATATGGCTAACAGCCATTCCTCTTATTTACCTCTTTGGTCTGATGATCCGCGACGATAAAGTAAATGGCGAAGAGTATTTGGAGCAAAAACCATCTGGACACTAGCCTTATCTCTTAACTATAGTTGTCATACCCAATGGATAGTAAGTTGCTTAACAAGAAACCCTTGCCGGGCAAGTTGACGGAAAATCTCAGATGTAGTATGCTTTCAAGGCATAAAATTTGA
>CAMYEY010000042.1 GCA_947254895.1 uncultured Clostridia bacterium | reverse complement strand
CTATAATCTACGGCTATCACTGCCGGTATGATATCCCCTCCCTTGTGGACTGTAACGGTATCATGCAGACGGATATCCAACATATCAACATAGGCTTGGTTGTGTAAGCTGGCTCTAGAAACCACAGTCTGAGCTATAACTACCGGATCCAAGATAGCCATAGGGGTAATACGTCCCGTTCTACCAACTTGAGCGATTAAGTCCCTCACCACTGTTGTCTGCTGCTCAGGTGGATATTTATAGGCTACAGCCCAGCGGGGCACCTTGGCCGTTGAACCTAGTTCAGACCGAATTTTCAGGGAGTCAACCTTGATGACTGCCCCATCAATTCCATAGGGCAGGTCCGGCCTTTTCCTGTTAATGTCATCAATCGCAGCAAAAATTTCTTGGTCTGTATGGCAAAGATAGTAATTTGGACTTACCGGAAAACCGAGTTTACTCAAATAATCTAAGCCTGCATGATGGCTATCGACAGGAGCGCCCGGCCAAAGTTGTATATTAAAAATAAAAATACTCAGGTCACGTTCAGCGACAATAGCAGGGTCAAGCTGACGTAAGCTACCTGCAGCAGCATTTCGGGGATTAGCAAACTCCCTTTCGCCCATAGCAAGTTGACGCTTATTCAGCTCCGAGAAGCTTGACTTGCTCATATATATCTCTCCTCTAACGAGAAGGTCAGGAATAGCTTCTGTAAGTTGCTGGGGAACCGCCTTAATCTGGCGAACATTATCTGTAACAAGCTCACCTGCCAGTTGCCCATCTCCCCTGGTTAAAGCCTGTATCAGATGACCATTAATGTATTGTAGGCTAATTGAAAGTCCGTCTATCTTCTGCTCTACAACAAAACGGGCTTCTGGATACTTGGCTCGAATTCCAGCCAAGTAGCTACTAACATCTTCTTTGGAAAACACATCCGTCAGGCTCAGCATAGGAACCCTATGAGGAGCCGAGGCAAATTGAGAGGCTGGCTCACCTCCCACCCTTTCGGTTGGTGTATCCTGCTCTTTAAATTCCGGATAAGCTTTTTCGAGATCCTTCAGCCGGTGGATCATCAGATCATACTCAGCATCACTAACCAGTGGCTGATCCTGATCATAATATGCTCGATTTAACTTCCTTATTTCGCTAGTAAGCTGGTGAATTTGTTGTCTGATCTCTGATACATCCATGGGTTTCATTTTGGGGACTTGCCCTGTAACCTTTCTTAATAATTTAAGTATTTGGTAAACATTATCAGCCTGCCATATAGAATTTTTGGTCAGTTGGTGATCATAGCGAAAAAAGGATCCCGCCATAGCCTTCCACCCGCTTACCTTATCTGTATTATCTTAAACCATTACTTTACGAAAATCTAATAACAAGAAATTACAAAATCTATCAATTTGTTTCAAATTTGGACTTGACCGATTCGTGGCTTTGCAAATCTGAAGATAATGATCCCGACTCCCTCTACCTATGTAGAAATTCATCTATAAGGGCGAAAAGTTTCTCAGTATTTTGGGCTTTTGACTTTAGTCTGCTAAATCGCTAATATGGTTACTAATCAATAGGATATTGCTTTATTAGTATCCTATCAGGAATTTATCCTTATTTTTATCACTAAGAGTTAGGACTAGAAGTACCAAAGCCGTTTAGGCTTTTCTAGCAGAAATTCCAGATCTCAAAGAAAAGTATAATAAGGAGACGTTATTATGGAAAAAAACAATTTCAACGGACACAAAATACCATATGTGTCAGCAGACCAAAAACTTGCTGAAATATCTTGGTTAAGTGTCATCACAGGGATCATCTTGATGATCTTTTTTGGAGCAGCTAACGCCTACCTGGGCTTAAAGGTAGGGATGACCGTTAGTGCCTCCATACCTGCAGCCGTTGTTTCTATGGCTATTTTAAGAGGAGTCCTCAAAAAAGGAACCATTTTAGAAAACAACATCGTTCAAACCATGGCCTCTACCGGAGAGGCTGTCGCAGCAGGGGTTGTTTTCAGCATTCCCGCATTGTATATGCTGGACTCACCACCAACTCTAGCCCTGATCAGCCTGGTCGCCCTGTTTGGCGGCATCATCGGTGTCGTGGCCATGGTCATCTTCCGCCGCTACCTCATCGTTCAGCAGGACAAGGAATTGAGATATCCGGAAGGCCGGGCCTGTGCTGAAATTTTAATTGCAGGGGACCAGGGTGGTGTTTCTGCTAAACAAGTATTCAGTGGCGGTTTAATTGGTGCAGCCTTCCGTTTTCTCCAGTCCGGTCTCATGCTCTTCCCGGAAAATATCGAAACAGTACTACCCAAATTGCCGGGTGGTGTAATCGGTATGAACGCCCTCCCCTCTTTGGCCGGTGTCGGCTACCTCATTGGTGCCAAGATTGCCGGTGTCATGCTGGCCGGTGGTCTTTTGGCCTGGCTGGTTATCATTCCCCTCCTCACTATGGCCAGTGAGGCAGGCATAGGAGCCATCCTCCCGGCTACTATCCCCATCAGCGAGATGGACGCGTGGGCTATCTGGGAAAACTATATTCAATATATTGGTGCCGGTGTACTGACTGTCGGGGGTATTGCCGAGTTCATCAAGGCTCTACCCGTTGTTAAAGATTCCGTAATCGGTATCTTTCCCAAGAAAGAAAAAGATGAGGACCAATCCCGCACCAACCAAGATATGAACAAAAAGGTTTTGCTGGGCATCTTCCTCGCCTGTATCATCGCCATTGCCCTCATCCCGGCCTTCAAAGTTAACCTGTTAGGGGCTCTCCTGGTAGCTATATTTGGCTTCCTTTTTGTCAGTATTTCTTCAAGAATTGTGGGTGTTGTGGGTTCCAGCTCTAATCCTGTATCGGGTATGACCATTGCGACAATCTTTTTCACCAGTATCATTTTCCAAGCTATCGGTTTTACCGGTAAAGAAGGTATGGTTGCAGCCGTTGTAATTGGCTCCATTGTTACAGTTGCCACCGCAACAGCTGGAGATATTTCTCAAGACTTAAAGACCGGCTATATGGTTGGAGCGACACCTCGCTTGCAGCAGATCACAGAATTATTTGCAGCTATCATCTTTGCCGGTATGTCCGGATTTGTCCTCAGCATGTTACATAATGCTTATGAGATCGGTAGTGCAGCCCTCCCGGCTCCGGCTACCTCTGTTATAGCTGTTTTAGTGAAGGGAATTTTCAATGGCAACCTGCCCTGGCCCCTGATCATCATCGGAGCCGTTATCGGTTTAATTTGTGAGCTGATGGGCATCCCCTCACTCCCCTTTGCCATCGGCCTCTATCTCCCTGTCCACCTATCAGTTCCGATTTACATCGGTGGTGTCATCCGTCTTCTTATGGAAAAAAGGAAAAAAGATATCCACCATGGTACCCTCTTCAGTTCCGGCCTAGTTGCAGGCGATGCTATCATCGGTATCGTCATCGCTATGCTAACAACTGCCGGTTTAGCCGATAAAATAGCTATTGGTACTGAGCTTGCTAGCTTCCATGACTGGGTCACCATCGTCTTAATGGCTGGCGTCTTTATCCTTATCTATGCATCAGGAAAGGTTCAGAAAGGGGAAAACAAATGATTGCAAGTACATTTTCTATTGTCGGTCACGATCCCAAGGCTCAAGAATGGGGTATCGCCATCAGCAGCAAATTTCTGGCTGTTGGTGCCGGAATTATCTGGGCTAAAGCCGGTGCCGGCGCTATCGCCACCCAGGCCATGGCCAACTTAGATTTTGGCGAAATTGGCATTGAACTATTGAAAAAAGGCTACACCGCCGAACAAACAGCCCAGAGTCTCCTTGCCTTGGATCCTTTACGTGAAGAGCGCCAATTTGGCATTGTTGATGCTAAGGGCACGGGCTATTCCTTTACGGGCGAGAATTGTTTTGATTATGCGGGTGGCATTTGCGGCCCTAACTTTGCCTGCCAGGGGAATATTTTGGTAAGCAAGGCTACTGTCGAGCAGATGGCTGAAACCTTCCAATCGGAAAGTGGCAACTTAGCCGACCGTTTGATGGCTGCCTTAAATGCTGCCCAAGAAGCCGGTGGCGATAAGCGTGGTAGGCAAGCAGCAGCCCTTTTAGTCGTACGGGATAGGGGTAGCTATGGCGGCTACAATGACCGGGCTATAGACCTGCGCGTTGATGACCATCCACAACCGGTAGCGGAACTCAACCGGATCTACCAACTCTACAAGTTTTACTTTACCAAACCCGGAAAAGAAGACCGTTTGGAGCTGACCAGCCAGAGGGTTGAAAAAATCCAAGAAGCCCTCAAAGGCCGCGGCTATTACCAAGGTGATATTAATGGTATCTGGGAAGGCCCTACCCGTGAAGCCCTCTACGACTTCTACGGCTGGGAAAATTACGAAGAGAGATGGATGGAAGATGCCATAGATAAGGCAATCTTTGAAATGCTTTGTAATAAATAAGACCTAAGTTGTTCACTTTGTTTGCAAAAAACATCTGCCGATAAACCTATCGGCAGGTGTTTTTATTTGGCTTGAAAAATTTAAATCTTAAGCTTTATAGTAAACTTTGTTCCCTGCCCTGGTTGGCTAGACACCATGGCTTCACCATCATAAAGGAGAGCTATATGCTTCACAATAGAAAGACCAAGTCCGGTTCCTCCTAGTTTTTTAGACCGGCTTTTATCGACCCGGTAAAAACGCTCAAATATTCTTTTAGCAGACCCTTGGTCAAAGCCATAACCATTATCTTCAACCTCGATATAAACATAATGATCAGGCTTACGGTCAACTGTGACCACGACCTTCCCACCTTCCCGGTTATATTTGATGGCATTATCGATCAAGTTTAAAAAGATCTGCTTGACCCTATCACGATTAGCCTGAACCTGGAGGAAAACCGGACTATCACCAGGTAGGAGATGAACCTGATGAGCCATCGCCTGACCATCGAGTTGAACCAGGCATTCTTCCATCAACTCAACAAGGTCAAAATGGCTGATATCGTAGTCTTCATCAAGTCGTTCAATATCAGAAAGGTGGAGGAGGTCATTGATCAGACGCTCCAAACGGTCAGCTTCCAGGTCTATAATAGCTAAAAACTTAGCCAGTTGGTCCGGGCTGGTTTCCCCCTGATGGTAGCGTAGGGTTTCAACAAAACCACGGATTGAGGTCAGAGGAGTCTTAAGCTCATGGGTAACATTGGCGACAAAACTCGACCTCAGCTGTCTGGTTTCATACTCCAGTGACATGTCATGGAAGAGAACGATCAGGTGATCATCGTTAATTTTAGAAACGAGTGCTTGGAAGGCACTATTAGCATTTCCCACTTGGAGCAGGTATTCCTCCCGTAGGGGGCCTTGCTCTTTAAAGGCACGATTACAGAGGTCATCGATGGCCGTTTCATGGGTCAGGAGAACAAAGGGATAGGGGCGTTCTTGTGGATCAATGTGCCGGTTAAAAAGTTCTTGGGCATATTTGTTGATAAAGACAACATGAAGGTCACGATTAACCACGACCAGTGACTCATTCAGAGAGTTAACCATGCTCTCCAGCCAGGCCTGTGATTCGGCCATAGCTTGGTATTTTTCCGCGAAGTGAGTCATAGCCACATTAAAATTCTGGGCAAAATGGTAAATTTCTTTATAATCATAGCGGTCCTCTGGCAGCCTAGCTGTGAGGTCACCCGAAACCAATAGGGCTAAACTTTGAGTAAATTGGGCCAGCCTAACCTCACGCTTTTTGAGAGTAAAATGGAGTGCAAGGCTATACATAGCTATACCTAAGAAGCAACCGCCTATGCCATATTGGGTTAGGGTCGACCTGAGTTCTTGTAAAAAATCCAGGCCTGAAGACATTCTAAGAATCAAGTCTCCTCCCGGAAACGCGGTAGCATAGTAAAGGACCTCTTTATCCTCACTTGTGGAATAACGAACAGCTGAAGCTTCAGCCTGACCCTGGATGACAGCATAAACCTCCTGTCTGGCCCTGTGATTATTGAGATCAGGGCCAGCAAAGGAACTATCGGCCAGGACTTGACCACTGGGCTCAATAATGCTGATCCGGAAATCAACCAGGTTAGGACTAGAAAAAATATTGACAGTTTCAGAAATCAAATTTTTTTGGCTATCAACCGGCCTATCCGGGTCCAGGTGAGTAAAAAAATAGTCTTTGGCAGTTTTGAGATTAGCCTGGGTTTGTCCTAAAAATTTAGCCTTTAAACGATCATAGGACAAGGTGGAAGCAAAAATTATAGCTAAGCAGATAAGAAAGTTACCAAAGATAAGTAGTCTTTTTTTCATGTGTCTTCCAGCTTCTGATCCTCTATCTTGAGGGCTTGACTTGAACCCTTTAGGTCGTTGAAGCGATAACCTACTCCTCTCACCGTTTGGATATAAACCGGTTCGGATGGATTATCTTCCAATTTACTGCGGAGCTGCCTGATATGAACATCTACAGTCCGCGTTTCACCTGCATATTCATAGCCCCAGACATGACTTAGGAGGTCATCACGACTAAAGGCTAAGCCTCGGTTAACCATTAAAAACCTGAGCAGATTATACTCACGATTGGTCACCTCAACTTCTTTTCCCTTACAAAATACTCGATGGCGGCCATCATCTAATTTTATCAAACCTACTTCCACGGTTGGATTAAGCTTGGGTTCCGTTTCTATTGTTTCTCCCACAAAAGAAGCTTTTCCTAAAAGTTGTACCCTTTCCCGGTAGCGTTTAACTAAAACCCTAACCCGGGCCAAAAGTTCCCTCATCCCAAAAGGTTTTGTTATAAAATCATCAGCTCCCACCTTGAAACCTTCTAATTTATCGCGCTCAGAAGAAAGGGCCGTTAAAAAGAGGAAAGAGGAGAGCTGGTAGCGGGAATCTTGCTTCAGGTCAGCACAGATAGTTAAACCATCCTGGCCCGGTAACATGATATCAAGGATAAAGAGAGCCACTGGCTCTTGATACTCTTCTAAACAAGAAGAGAGCTCTGTAGACGAATCACAGCACTGAACCCAATAGCCTTCTGTCTCCAAGTTATAACGGATCAACTCGGCTATTGACTGGTCATCTTCGACAACAATGATTCTGTCTTTTTCATCCTTGGGTGACATATTCAATGTACCTGCTTTCTATCTTCCTCTGGTATGCGATCCGCAGCACATCAGGCGAATGTATCTGACCCGATTATAAAACACATTTCAAATTTCCAAAATTCATCCTTTGTCCTCATCTTTGACTTCTCGACGGATCTCAGACGAACTGGCATATTCACCTTCTATATGATAGATGATCCATTCTGCCACATTTTCCGAATGGTCCCCTATCCTTTCCAAGTGTTTACAAATCAGTAGCATTTCCACATAGATATCGGCTGATTCCGGATCCAGCTTCATCTGTTTAACCAGATACTCTTTCATGTTAGCGTAGAGGTTATCAATATTACTGTCCATGAGGATAACCTGCTTGGCCTTGTCAGCATCAGCGGAGACATAAGCATCAATGGCTGCATGGATCATATTCTGGGTCTGACTAGCAAGTTGAACAATATCGTGGGGGACAATGACCTTATGAGCTAACTTACTAATGGCAATAACGTGATCAGCAATATCCTCTGCATGGTCAGCCATTCTTTCTAGGTCCGTAGTCAGCTTCATGTCAGATGTGATCTCTCTGAGATCACTAGCAACCGGCTGCTGGCGGGCAATCAGCATGATACACTCCTGGTTAATCTCTCTTTCCTGGTCGTCAATTGCATCGTCATTAGTTATCACCCGCTTAGCCAGGTTAACATCTATATCTATCAAGCTTTGTACAGCCGTGTGTATTGCTTCTTCAACATCTGACCCCATCCTAATCATCCGTTCATGCAGGTCTCTCAGTTCCTTTTGATAATTTAATCTCTGTGTCATTTATTATGATCTCCTTTGCTCAAATCCTTAGTCTGCTTAAATAAAATTGATCAACCAAACTTACCGGAAATATAGTTTTCCGTCCGTGAATCAGTCGGATTATGAAAGACCTTATCTGTCTTATCATATTCTATCATTTCACCCAACAAGAAAAAGGCCGTTTGATCACTGATTCTTGCTGCCTGACTCATGGAATGGGTCACAATGATAATGGTAAATTTCTCTTTTAATTCAGAAATCAGATCTTCGATCTTAGCTGTTGCAATAGGGTCAAGGGCGGATGTCGGTTCATCCATCAAAATAACTTCTGGCCGAAGTGAGATTGCCCTGGCAATACATAGCCTCTGTTGCTGGCCACCTGAAAGTTTCAAGGCATTACGGTGGAGGTGGTCTTTCACCTCGTCCCAAAGGGCAGCATAACGCAGAGAACTTTCGACGACTTGGTCCAGGATTTTGCGGTCTCTGACCCCTTGACACCGTAGGCCGTAGACGACATTGTCATAAACAGACATGGGAAAGGGATTAGGTTGTTGGAAAACCATACCTACCTCTGTTCTTAACTGGACAACATCAACAGACTTATCGTAGATGTCTTGACCATGACGCTCAATTTTTCCTTTGATACGGCAACCTTCAACCAGGTCATTCATCCGGTTAAAACACCGCAGAAGAGTTGATTTCCCACAACCGGAGGGCCCTATAAAAGCCGTAACCTGCTTGAGAGGAATTTCCATATTTATATTTTTAAGGGCCTGAAAGCTATCATAAAAAAGATTTAGTTCCCTTATGCTAAAGGCCGTTTCCGGGCTTATTGTTCTATTTTTATCTTCTATCATGTTTTCGCGTACTCCTTTATCAAATGATTCACATGCCTTTTCTTGGAGATGAGCTAGGCCTGAAGTTTTTCGCTAATTTTTAACTGCTTGTTCTTAGCCTTCCGGTCCTGCCGATCCCCCCTATCTCTGGTTACATAGTAGGTAATCAGCTTGACGGAAAGATTCAGAAATAAAACCATTAGTAAGATGACGATTGAGATGGCTGAGGCGAGTTCAAAGTTGGGCTGCTCTCCTCCCATAACGGTGTAAATATGAACCGCTAAAGGTGTCCCCTTGCCGTTCCAGGTCGGATTATCTGTGATGGCTGTGCCTATGGTAAAGACCAGGGCCGCAGACTCACCAATGATCCTACTGATTGATAGCAGACAAGCGGTCAGTAGTCCAGGCAAAGCATTCGGTAAAACCAGTTTGTAGATTGTCTGAAAACTGGTGGCTCCAAGCGATAAACTGGCCATTCTAAAGGCAGTTGGCACATTTATTAAGGCTTCTTCTGTCTGCCTAATGATGACTGGTAAGAGGATAATGGCCAGGGTCATAGCACCTAAAATGATCGACTGACCCTGGATACCCATCAACTGTGTGATAGGGAAAAGCATAGTCATACCCATCAGGCCAAAGATAATGCTAGGTACACCCGAGAGAAGCTCAATAGAAGAGCGAATCCAAGAAGTCAAGGCATTCTTCGGGGCTAGCTCATGCAGGTAAATGGCGGAAAAAACTCCAAGAGGCATAGCAATCAGGAGGGTTAGTCCTATCAGAATGAGAGTTGAGAGGATCGATCCCCTAATGCCTCCTCCCCTGGTCTGAGCGTAAAAATCAACGACAGCCTGGGACTTGTGATCTAGGATTTCAACCAAGTCTGCTGACATCTTCCCCTCCTTACTGGTCAAGCCGGCTGATGCCTTATTGCCCTCTTGGTCTAGGTAAGATATTTTTTTCAACATGAGACCCGGTCCCAAAGCAAGCGTCTCCCCCTGATAGGGGCCAGCCGTGGTAACCTTTCCCTTGGCCAGGGCCGAAGCTTGGTCAAGGTAAACAACCTCCATAATGGCTTTTTTATCTGCAGAAATATCATCTTTAAAGGCAACACCATATTTTTTAGAAAAGGCTGCCCCCTCCGGCAAATTGTCCGGCTCTTCAAAGGGACCGTACTGCTGCCAATCAATATGGTCATAGGCTGCCATAAGGTTAGCGGAGTTGTAGTCTCTCGTTAAGAGCTGCCAATCAAGAGTCGACCAGCCCTTTGAAAAGATAAAGATTATAATAGCCAAAAGGACGAGGGCAGAAATACCAGACGATAACCAGGTAAAGAAGTTTTTGATCCGGTCACTCATAATTCTTTTTGTGTTCACGCTCATTCTCCCGATTCAATTTTCTTTTTCAGTATGTTGATAACAAAATTATTGATTAAGATTACGATCATCAAAATGATGCCAACTGAAAAGCGAATATCGTAGTCGACACCCGATGTCTCGTGCATACCTGAAAGCATGGTTGATGTCAGCGTCCTCGTGATGTCAAACGGATTCCAGTTAGGTCCCGTAAAGGCATTGCCTGCTACCATGGAAACAGCGGTTGCCTCACCATAGGCTCGACCCAGGGCTAAAATCAGGCCAGCAAAAATACCAGACTTAGCAGAAGCCAGGACAACTTTAAAATTTGTCTGTGTCCTGGTGGCCCCAAGAGCAAGCGATCCAAGTTCATGACTCTCAGGAACCGCCTTGATAGCTACAACGGCCATAGAGGTTATGGTGGGATAAATCATAATGGCCAATAAAAAGACTACTGCAAGCATGGAGTTCCCTCCAAAGGTTGTGTAATTAAAAAGAGAGGCCAGGTCATCGACCAAAGCAGTAATGAGACCTGAAGCAAAAACGCCATAAACAACTGAGGGAATAGCAGCCAAAAGCTCAACAATGGTCGTCAAAATCGGACTAAGCCGCCGAGGAGCAATTTTAACGATCATGAGGGCTGACAAGACGCCTAAAGGGAAGGCTAAGAGAGCTGCAAAAAACGCTGAAAGAATTGTGTTAATGATGATAAAAAGGACACCATAGTCCATTTGGTCAGACCGCCACCTTAATCCAGATAAAAAGTCAAAGAGCTTAACTGGATTAGGATAATTTGGCAAAAATACCTGGATACCCTTGATAGTGACAAAAAGTATAATCAGGATAATCATTAAGGCAGAAATAAATCCGCTAATCTGGAAAATTATCCGCATAACCCGGTCAACAGATTTGTTGAGGGTGCGTCTTTTTTGGGAGCATTCTCTAATCTCTTGAAAAATATCTTTGTTACATTTTTTATCCACCATATTGTATTCCTAATCATATAAGGAGCCAGCATCTGACCAAGGTCAGACGCTGGCTACGCAGTTTATTCTATTTCACCTATTATTCGAGGATATCTTCCCAGTTTTTAGCGGCACCTGTGAAAATATCAAACACTTGCTGTTGGCTCAATCCTGTAAGAGGATTCTTTGCTTCAACGATCGTCACGATGGCATCAAGGCAATAGGTACCACTAGCAAGGGCCTTACTGGTATCCTCTTCTTGCTTAAAGTTACGGGAAGCAAAACCAATATGGGCTGCTGTCGGTCCATCTTTTTCTGGTCCTAAAACTCGCTTCCAGCCGTCGCCTGAACCAGTCTGGTCCATCTCAAACTTAAAGCCTCCAGCATAAGGAACAAATGCCTCAAGAGCCGCCCGGATCGTCTTTTCAACTGATGTCGAACCACAAGTCTTAAGGACAATATCTGAGTTATCCTGCTGGCAGATC